>CAXUOD010000001.1:0-22414 GCA_964252585.1 uncultured Lichenihabitans sp.
GATGAAAGCGCTTTTGCGAGCCCTGCCGGCCCGGGCCGCGCTCCTTCTCGTAGGCGACGTCGACCAGCTTCCATCGGTCGGCCCGGGCCAAGTCCTCGCCGACGTCATCGGTTCCGGTGCCGTGCCGGTGGTGCGTCTGACCGAGGTGTTTCGCCAAGCCGCGACGAGCCGCGTCATCGTCAACGCCCATCGCATCAACCAGGGCCTGATGCCGGAAGCTGACAGGATCCCAGCGGCGCGCTCCGATTTCTATGTCATCGACGCGGCCGATCCCGGACAGGCCGCAGCCAAGATCGTAGCCGTCGTACGCGACCGGATCCCGAAGGCATTCGGCCTTGATCCGATCCGCGACGTCCAGGTGCTATGCCCTATGAACCGAGGCGGCGTCGGGGCGCGATCCCTCAACATCGAGCTGCAGAAGGTTTTGAACCCGCCCGGAGAAGTCCGAGTCGAGCGGTTCGGCTCGACCTACGGTCCGGGCGACAAGGTCATGCAGATCGAAAACGACTACGACAAGGAGGTCTACAACGGCGACCTCGGCATCGTAGCCCGAATCGACATGGAAGCTAGCGAACTGGTCGCCACCTTCGACGGCCGCGAGGTGGTCTACGGCTTCGGTGAGCTCGACGAACTCGTGCTGGCCTACGCCACAACCATCCACAAGGCACAAGGCTCGGAGTACCCGGCCGTGGTGATCCCGGTGATGACGCAGCACTACACAATGCTGGCGAGGAACCTGCTGTACACGGGCGTCACCCGAGGCAAGAAGCTCGTCGTGCTAGTCGGGCAACGGAAGGCCCTGGCCATCGCGGTGCGGAACAGCGGCCAACGACGCCGCTGGTCGAAGCTGCGGGAGTGGCTAACCCCAGTCGAGACGTAGGCCGAGCTGGTAGCAGCTTTGAGCATTAATCGGTGCCGAGGACGCCCGGTTCGTCGCCGTCGGTGTCGAACGCCTGAAACGCAAGGGCGTTGTTCTCTATTTGCCGTCTGGGAAACTCCTGTAGTGCATATGTGTTTTCGTAACGTTCGTGAAACATTCCAACAATTTGAGAGTGACTTAAAATCTTTCGGGGTCACTCCCGTGCGGGTTCGATTCCCGCCGTCCGCACCACGTTCTTAGCACACCGTCAAGCTATGCGGCCGTCGCCGAGGCATCGGTACTGGGCCTGTAATCTCAAGTCTCAGATGCCCGAAGGCGACCCGCTTGGGACGATCGAACTCGACGGTCTCGAAGCCTATGGCGTCGATATGACCGTGTTCCACACGAGCATCAACGACTGGGGGCGCCATGAGAACACGATGGCGACCGCCAGCCATCTGGCTGATCTGACAGCCGACTTTCACACTTACGGCTATCTCGTCGACGATACCGAGGTGAGGGTCTATCTCGACGGGAAGTACCTCCACAAGGTCCCGCTCTACCGTCCTCAAACTGTCGATAAGTTCTTCTGGATGTTTAACTTGGCAATGGGTGGAGGATGGCCTGTCGCGATCCCGAACTCTGGCTGCTACGGTATGCAGATCGACTACATCAGGATCTATTCCAAGGACCGGACGCCGTAGAGCTCAAGGTGCAATGAGCGTGTGCACGAGGCGGGGCTTTTCGCTGCCAGGAGGGCGGTAGGCCCGGTACCGTGCCGCTCGGCGATCGATCGCCCAATCTCTTCCCGAGCCGCCAAACCGGATTCGGTCCGGTCTTCTTGGCCGAGGCAGCCTTTCGGCTGAAGATCGTTCGGATCGCTGCACGGGGTCAGCGGGACCGTGGTACGACTGAGTCCACCCTTGCCGTACCCCGTCGTGTCGTAGTGACAGACGCGACACGTCTCCGAGGCGATGGACAGCATGAGTTTCGATATCGTCAGCGTCAGGCCCATCTACCAAGGCTGGGGCCGGTTCATGACCGCCAAGGTTCGGTTGCCGGACGGCAGCGTGGCGGACCGCCAGATCGAAGATCATGGCACCAGCGTCGCCGTCCTGCTCTATGATGTCGAACGCAAGGTGGCCCTGCTGGTCCGCCAACCCCGGACGGCCGCCACATTCGCCTCCGGCTGCGACGCGGACGAGATGCTCGAAGCCGTCGCCGGTCGGCTGGAAGATGGCGCTGAAGACAAGGATGAAGCGCGCAGGGAGGCGCAGGAGGAAGTTGGCGTCGATCTGCTCGAACTCGAGCGCGTCGCCAGCGTCTGGTCGTCACCCGAGGTCTCGACGGAACGCGTCAGCCTCTTCCTTGCGGCCTACACGGAACGGGACCGGACATCCGCGGGCGGTGGTCTAGCGATGGAAGGCGAAAGCATAACGGTGGTGGAGCTTGCCCTCGTCGACCTCGCCGCGATGGCCGACACCGGTCGGCTCCTCGACATGAAGACCATGCTGTTGGTCCAGACACTCAGGCTGAAGCGTCCGGACCTTTTTCGCCCGGTGCAGCCAGGTCCCGCCACGCTCCGCTCGCGATGACGACCGATCCTTCGCGTCGGAAGCCGGCTGACGCCGTCCAAGCGGTTCAGCACTTCGACGGCTGCTTGATGCAATAGTCGAGCCGAGTGCGATGCCGCTCCTTCGCGGCTCCGGGGCCGAAGTGATTGTTGTAGAAGCGACGGTTCGGGTAATACCCGTAGGGCCGATAGCCATAAGGGCGATAGCCGTAGCCGTAGCCGTAGCCGTACTGCACCCGCTCCAGCCCCGGGCCGGAACGGGCAAGCGACGGATCAGGCGTCATCACGCCGGCGCAGGCGGCGTCCATGCTGCTCAAGAATGCCAAGCTTGCCGCAACGGCGAGGAACCCTCGTGCCGGTTTTGCCAAAGCCATTCGCGTCGCTCCTCGTCGGGGGACGCCGACTATAACGGATCGACGGCGTTCGGCCATCCCGCCTCGCGTCGGTTTGCATCTTTCGCTTATTCGGCGGCCGTGAGGTAGAGCTCGCTCCAGATCTTGGGAAGGTCGTCGCGTGCGACGCCGACGAGGTCGATACGGTCCTGCCCGAACAGCTTGACCGAGGGTACATTGTACTTCATCGCCACTTCGGCGATCCGCATCAACTGGGCCGGCGTGCAATGGCCGTCCGCGCTGTCGGGCGTCATCGAGAAGGTCCCGTCGTCGAGGATGCGAGCCTGGACGTGGCCGTCGAGCCGGGTCGGTTGCTCTAGGACCGGCTCCGGAGCCAGCTCCGGCTTCGGAGCCAGCTCCGGCTTCGGAGCCAGCTCCGGCTTCGGAGCCAGGGCGGGGGCCTGCTCGAGGAAGAACGTCACCAGAGCGTCGACTTGCGATTTACAGGAGCCGCAACCCATGCCGGCCTTCGTGGCCGCCATGACGCTGCGCAGGTCGCGCCGGCCCGAGGCCACACAGGCGGCGATCGCGCCCTTGCTGACGCCGTTGCAGTTGCAGACCTGCATCTCGGAGGGCATTTCGGCCAGCGTCACGGCCTGGGGGGGCGCCCCGATGTCGAACAGCAGCGCCAGCCTCTCCTCGGGCAGGGGGGCCTCGCGGTCGAAGGCCTGCATCAGGTAGGCGGCCTTCGAGATGTCGCCCATCAGGATGCCCCCGACGAGACGTCCGTTGCGCACGATGAGCTTCTTGTAGGTGCCGCGCTTGGGCTCTGCGAACTGGATGACCTCGTCGAGGTCGTCGGCCGGCTCCGTGATGCCCATGGACGCGAGTTCGACTCCCATCACCTTGAGCTTGGTGGCGAGCTTCGAGCCATGATAGGCGGCCTGGTCGTCGTGGCCCGTCACGTGTTCGGCGAAGACCTTGGCCTGGTCCCAAAGCGGTGCGACGAGCCCGTAGACCCGGCCCCGGTGTTGGGCACACTCGCCCACGGCGTAGATGGATGGGTCGTCGATCGATCGCATGTGGTCGTCGACCACGATGGCGCGCTCGACCGTGAGCCCGGCCCGCAGGCCGACTTCGCTGTTCGGCCGGACGCCCGCCGCCACTACGACGAGATCGCAATCGATCGTCGAGCCATCCTTGAAGGCGAGGCCGGTGACCCGATCTTCGCCCAGGATTTCGGTCGTGGCCTTGCCGGTGTGGACGTGCAGGCCGAACCCTTCCATGGTTCGCCGCAGCATGGCACCGCCCGTCGCGTCGAGTTGGACGTTGAGCAGATGGGTCGCGAGATGCACGACGTGGGACTCGCAGCCGAGCCCATCGAGCGCCCGCGCGGCCTCGAGTCCCAATAATCCGCCGCCGATCGTCACGGCTTTCCGGCTCCTGGCGGCATAGGTCGCCATCGCGTGACAGTCGTCGAGGGTCCGGTACGTGAAGAGGCCGGCTTTGCGTTGGCCGTTCGCGTCCGTGGCGCCCTTGAACGGGGGCAGGAAGGCATGGCTGCCCGTCGCGATCACCAGGAGGTCGTAGGGCTCGCTGATGCCGCCGGCCGAGACCACGAGCCTCGCGGCGCGATCGATCTCGATCACGCGGTCTCCGCTGTGCAACCTCACGCCGTTCTCCGCATACCAGGCGGGCGTGTTGATCAAGATGTCATCAAGCGACTTGCTGCCGTTCAAGATCCCGGACAGCATGATGCGATTGTAATTGCCGTAGGGTTCGTCGCCGAACATCACGATATCGAACTGTGACGCTCCATCCCGGGCCAGCACGTTCTCGACCGCACGGGCGCCGGCCATACCATTGCCGATCACGACCAACCTGCGTTTCGACATCGTGCCGGGGTTCCTCAATCGCCATTGCGCGGCGCCATGCTGCGAGACCCGTGCCAAGCGCCATGGCGCTGAACGTCTCCATGGCTTCCGAGCGAAGCCGCGCGCTCGATCTCAGATCTCCATGAAGCCGAGGTCGAGTACGACATGACCCCGGGTTCCCGCAGGCGCCGAAACCAGCACCTCGATCCTGCTGTCGGGTTCGATGTCTTCGAGCACCGCCAAGGGCACATGCACCGACGCCTTGGCGCCGATCGGAAACATTCGCATGGTCTTGCCTTCCCGCGTCAGGACGAGGCAGATCAACTCGTCGCTGGAATTGCCCGCCCTGAGATAGATGGCCTGAGCCCGCCGGTCGGGTGGCACCCTATAGACGAGACTCGCGTCGAGCAGGCTCGGCTGGTCGAAGCCTGCGCCGCCGAACGCGAAGACACCGGTCAGGATCTTGGGCTGCGAGTGCATGAGGGTCCTTGCAGAGGAGCCACGACGAAACGCGAGCCTGTCAGCCGGATCCCGGCAAGGACGCGCGATGAGCGGGTGCGATCTGTGCCGCGCAGACCTTGAATTCCGGCATGCGCGACTCGGGGTCGAGCGCCGCGTGGGTCAAGAGATTGGCCGAGCCCTTACCGCCCCAGTGAAACGGAACGAACAGCGTATCGAGGCGGATGGTACCGGTCAGCCGCGCCTTGACCTCGATCGTTCCGCGCCGTGTCGTGATGCGTGCCAGGTCTCCGTCCGCGAGGCCGAAGCCGCGCGCCGTCTGGGGATGGATCTCGACGAAAGGCTCGGGTTCGGCCGCCGAGAGTTCGGCGACGCGCCGCGTCTGGGCGCCGGATTGGTAATGCGACATCACCCGGCCGGTCGTGAGCCAGTACGGAAAGGCCTGGTCCGGCTCCTCTGCCGACGGTCGGTGCTCGACGGCGTGAAAGCGAGCCCGGCCGTCCTCGGTCCCGAAACGGTCGAGGAAGAGACGCGGGGTCCCCGGATGGCTTTCCGTCGGGCAAGGCCAGAAGACGCCGTCCTCGGCCGCGATCCGTTCGTACGAGATGCCGGCGTAATCGGCCGCGCCGCCCGCACTCGCTCGCCGCAATTCGGCGAAACCGGCTTCGGCGTCGACCGCGAAGGCCGCGCTGCTGCCGAGCCGGGCCGCGATCCCGTGCAGGACGTCGGCGTCGGTGCGCACGCCTTCGGGGGGTGCCGAGGCCCTGGACCGGCGGATGACGCGGCCCTCGAGGTTGGTCATCGTGCCGTCCTCCTCGGCCCATTGCGCGGTCGGCAGCACGACATCGGCGCGGGCCGCCGTCTCCGACAGGAACGGGTCCGCCACGACGAGGAACTCGAGGTTGTCGATGTTGCGGCGCAGGCGCCCGGCATCGGGCCCCGAAACCACGACGTTGGACGCGAAAACCATCATGCCGCGCACCGATCCGCCGAAGGCCGCCGCGTCGAAGATCTCGCAGGCCGACATCCCCGGCTTCGGCAGCGAGTCGGGGTCGACGCCCCAGACGGCCGCGACCTCGGCGCGGTGCCGCGGGTCGGCGATCTTCCGGTAGCCGGGGAGCTGGTCGGCCTTCTGGCCGTGTTCGCGTCCGCCCTGGCCGTTGCCCTGGCCGGTGAAGCAGCCATAGCCGCTGAACGGCTTGCCGGCCTGGCCGAGCGCCAGGACGAGGTTGATGAAGGCCAGGACGTTGTCGACGCCCTGGCTCTGCTGTTCGGCACCACGGCCGGTGATCACCATGGCGGTCGCGGCTTCGCCCATGATGTGGGCCGCCTCGACGATCTGCCGCTCCGGGACACCGGTGATCCGCTCGACGCGGTCGGGCCAGTGGAGCGCCGCGATGCGCCGGACCGCCTCGAACCCCGACGTTCTCTCCGCGAGGAACTCACGGTCGATGAGGTTGTCGCGGACCGCGACATGCAGCAGGCCCGTCGCCAGGGCGCCGTCCGACCCGGGCGTCGTCTGCAGGTGCAGGGTGGCGGCCTTGGCGGTGGCGGTGCGGCGAGGGTCGACCACGATGAGCTTGCCGCCGCGGGCTCGTTGTTCGTCGAAATACTGCATCAGCGGCGGCATCGTCTCGGCCGGGTTGCAGCCCGCCAGAAGGACGGCCTCGGAACCCGCGATGTCCGCGATCGGAAACGGCAGGCCGCGATCGACACCGAACGCCTTCAGTCCGGCGGTCGCAGCGGACGACATGCAGAAACGCCCGTTGTAGTCGATGTTCGCAGTGCCGACGGCAACCCGGGCGAACTTTCCCAGCAGGTAGGCCTTTTCGTTGGTCAGGCCACCGCCCCCGAAGACCGCGATCGCATCGGCACCGTGCTGCCGCTTGATCGCGTCCAGACGGCTCGCCACGAGGTCGAGCGCTTCGTCCCAACCGGCGGGGCGGAGCGGGCCGTCCTTCCTGTCGCGGACGAGCGGCGTCCGCAGCCGTTCGGGCGAGTCGAGCAGTGCGGCCGCTGTCCAACCCTTGCGGCAGAGACCCCCGCGGTTGGTGGGGAAGTCGCGCGCCGTGACGCTCAGGCGGCCATCGTCGGCCGCGAGAAGCGTCATGCCGCATTGCAAGGCACAGTAAGGGCAGTGGGTGTCGGTCGTCCGCACATCCGATTTCGGCTCGGCCAAGGAGCCGGTATGCTGGTTCATCGGACGGCCGCTCGCCCAGCCGCGGGAAGCCTCCGACCCTGCGGCGTCACACACGGGACCATCATCAGGCCGCCGACACGCCTCGTTCGGGGAGCAGGCGACGAAGCGGGATCCCGACGCGCTTCGCCCCGTCTCCTTCTGCGATCACGGGTCGTAGGAGAGCCATAATGAAAGTGTCCTCATCCGTTTACCGAGCAGCCGGAGCTGGTGCCGAATCATTGCAACCGCCATGCCACTCGCATGACGACTCGCGATGCCCGGCAGAACCCGCGCGGAGACAAGGACAGGCCCGCGCTCCCGATCGGCGAATGACTGACCTCGAATGTGTCGGATCGACGTGGAAGCTTGAGCTCTACGGCCCGACATCGCGAGGCGCGAAGCAACCCAGCACCTCAATGTGCGACCCGGGATGAAGCCGTGTCCCGCCGCGCCGCTCGCGATGACGGTCGTCGACCCTGTTTCAAGAGCTGACTGACCTACTCACCGCTCGCAGGAGCGACACTGCCTGACGTCATGTCGCGTCGCGTCGCAGCCGCTTGCGAGCCGTGCGGGTCTGGTCGGCCACCATGGGCCGGAACGCCGCAACGGCCAAGCCCGCGAGGGGCTGCCCGAGATCGCCTCCGACGTTGCGCCATCCCGTGCGGATTACGGCTTCCATCGCCTCGGCTGCCGCCTGGGGGCGCCGTTCGGCGATGGCCTCGACGATGGCGACATGTTCCTCGACCGCCAATCGGGCGCGTTCGGGATCTGCGGCCGGCGCACTCGACGAGAACGATGCGGCCAGCGCGGTCCGAATGACCGCCCCGAAGGATTGCATGAACGGGTTGGCCGACGCCGCGAGCACCAGGATGTGCAGGTCGAGATCGGCGGCCGTGAACCGGACCATGTCGCTCCCGGCCTCGGTCATGGCATTGGATGCCTCACGAAGGGCCTGAACTTGCCCGGCGGTCCGGCAATCCGCCGCCAGGGCCGCCGCGGTGGGCTCGACGCTCTGGCGCATTTCGAACAGCTTGCCCAGGAACGCGCCGTCGATCCCGGCTTCGAGACGCCAATCGAGGATGTCCGCATCGAACATGTTCCAGTGGACTTCCTCGCGAACCCAGGTTCCGACCTTTGTGCGTGCCGCGATCAGCCCCTTGGCCGCGAGGGCCTGCAGGGCTTCCCGGAGCGGCGTGCTCGAGACGCCGAAACGCCGCATCAGGACGTCTTTCCCGGGAAGGGCGGATCCTTCGGGAAACTCACCGGACAGGATGGCAAGCCCGATCCCTTGCAGGACGCCCTTCCTGACGCCGCTCGCGCGCGGTCTCGCGACCTCCGCCTGGCGGCCGAGCGCTCGATGTTCCTCCCTTGAAACCATGATGCTCTTTTTGGTGGTTGAGCGACATTGACGCCGCCGTATCGGTCGGCTTACCCTAACATTAATCACATAAATAGGTGGGGCACGAGCCTCGCCTGATGGGATCAGGAACGCCGAGTTGGAGAGATGGCCCGCGGGCCATGGAGACCTCCGCGCGGTGACACCGTCGAGGTTCGACGCTCCTGAAGGAGCGCGACGCAGGGAGGATCGAAGATGAAGAATTCACCATGGATCGTGGCCACGGCGGTGGCGGTGGCGATGGTCGCGGCGAACCCGGCAGGGGCGCAGGACAAGAAGACGCTGGCCTTCGTGGTCAACGGCGCTTCGGATTTCTGGAAGGCCGCGGAAGCGGGCGTGAAGAAAGCGCAGGCCGAGCTCCCGAACTATTCCCTCGTCTTCAAGTATCCCGAGCAATCGTCTGCCGCGATCCAGCAGCGCCTGATGGACGACCTCGTGTCGTCGGGCGTGGCCGGCATCATGGTGAGTGCCGTCGATCCCAAGACCATGACGGATGCGCTCAACCGCGTCGCCGGCCAGGCGGTCCTGTTCACCACCGACAGCGACGCGCCGCAGAGCAAGCGGATCGCCTATATCGGATCCAGCAACACCCTGGCGGGCAAGCAGGCCGGCGATCTCGTCTTGAAGGCCTTGCCCCAGGGCGGGAAGTGCATGGGCTTCGTCGGTCTGCCGGGTGCCGACAATGCCCGCGAACGGATCGACGGGGTCAAGGACGTCATCAAGGGCTCGAAAGTGAGCCTCATCGACGTGCGGGCCGACGATATCGACCAAACCCGGGCCAAGCGCAACGTCGAGGATACGCTGACCGCCAATCCCGACGTCAACTGCATGATCGGATTTTACTCCTACAACACGCCGCGCATCTACGAGGCCCTGAAGGAGGCCGGCAAGCTCGGCGCCGTGAAGGTGATCGGCTTCGACGAGGACGCGATCACGCTCGGCGGCGTCAAGGAAGGGACCATCATCGGCACCGTGGTGCAACAACCCTACGAGTGGGGGTACCAGGGCATGAAGGACATGGCCAAGTATATCGAGGGCGACAAGTCCTTCCTGCCGAAAGACGATCTCATCATCATCCCGACCAAGGTCATCGACCAATCGAACGTGGATGCCTTCGCGACCGAACTCAAGGAACGCCAGGGCAAGAAGTAGGGCAGACCGCGCAAAGGGGGTGCGGCTTCGGCCACGCCCCCTCGACGGTAGCCGACATGGTTGAACCGCTTCTGGCGTTGACCCACATCTCCAAGAGTTTCGGCGCCACGCAAGCGTTGCGGGACGTATCGTTCGCGGCCGGCCGCGGCGAGGTCGTCGGCCTGATCGGCGAGAACGGGGCCGGCAAATCGACGCTCATGAAGGTTCTGGGCGGCGTGGTGGCGCCGTCCGGCGGAACGATCGCGATCGACGGGGTGGCACGCGAGTCGCTGACCGTCGCGGATGCCCTGGCGGCCGGCATCGCGTTCGTGCACCAGGAACTCAACCTGTTCGACAACCTGGACGTCGCGGCCAACGTCTTCCTGGGCCGCGAGCCCCTCAGGGGAGGCCCCTTGCGCTTGATCGACCGGAGGGCGCTGCGACGGCGGGTCGATCCGCTGCTCGAGCGCGTCGGGGTCGATTTCACGTCCGAGACTTCGGTGGCCGACCTCTCGCTGGCGCAGCGACAGCTGCTTGAGATCGTCAAGGCGCTGTCGCTCGACAGCCGCATCGTCATCATGGACGAGCCGACGTCGAGTCTCACGATCTCGGAGACGACGCGTCTTCTTGCCATCATCGCCGACCTGAAGGCCAGCGGCGTCGGGGTCATCTTCATCTCGCACCGCCTGAGCGAGGTCGAGGAATGCGCCGATCGCGTGGTGGTGCTGCGCGACGGAGTCGTGGTCGGGTCGCTTGAAGGATCCGGGATCCGGCACGACGCCATGATCCGTCTGATGGTGGGCCGCGACCTCAAGGCGCTCTATCGACCCCCGAAGGCCCCGCCGGGCGAAGCGGTCCTCGAGACGCGCGACCTCTGCACTTCGGCCTATCCCGAGCGGCCCGTGTCGCTCACGTTGCGGTCCGGAGAGATCCTCGGCCTTGCGGGCCTCGTGGGTTCCGGGCGGACGGAACTCGCCGAGGCGATCTTCGGGATACTGCCGCCCCGCAGCGGCAGCATCGCCGTCGCGGGGCAGAAGGTCACGATCGGGGCCCCGCCCGATGCGATCCGGCGGGGGATCTACCTCGTGCCCGAAGATCGCAAGCGGTCGGGGCTCATCCTCGAGGATTCGATCCGCGACAACGTCGTTCTGCCGGACCTCCGCCGCTACACGCGGCTTGGTCTCTTCGACGATGCGATGGCCGACAGCGGCGCCGAAACGCAGCGGCGTTCGCTCAGGATCAAGGCAGCCGACGTCGCGACGCCCGCGCTGGCTCTTTCGGGCGGCAACCAGCAGAAGATCGTGCTCGCCAAGTGGCTCGCCATGCGGCCCAAGGTGCTGATCTTCGACGAGCCGACGCGCGGCATCGACGTCGGGTCGAAGGCCGAGATCTACGACCTCATGCGGGCGCTGGCCGACGACGGCGTCGCGATCCTGATGATCTCGAGCGACATGGAAGAGGTCATCGGGGTCAGCGACCGCATGGCCGTGATGCACGAGGGGGCCGTCGCGGGCTTCCTCGATCGATCCCGGTTCAGCGAGGAGAACGTGATGCGGCTCGCCGTCGGCAAGGACGGGATGGAGGCGACATGCTGAAGAAGGACCTCGGGCTCTGCCTCCTGATCCTGGTGATCGGGACCGTGGTGGCGCTCATCAACCCGCGTTTCATCTCGACCGTGAACCTCGCCAACACGGCCAATCTGATCGGGCTCTTCGGGCTGTTCTCGCTGGGCGAGGGCATCGTGATCATCACGGGCGGCATCGACCTTTCGATCGGCTCGCTCTTCGCGCTGTTCGGCGTGATCTTCGTCGATCTCCTGTCCAATCACGGCGTGCCGCCGCTGGCCGCCGTGCTGATCCTCGTCGTGGCCGGTGTCGCGGTCGGGTTCCTGCATGGGTTTCTGGTCACCCGCATGCGGCTGCAGCCTTTCGTCGTGACGCTGTGCGGGCTGCTGATCTATCGCGGCATCGCGCGCTACTACACGGACGACGGGACGGCCGGCTTCCAGTTCGGCGAGAACTATCCCACGCTCGAGTGGCTCTCGACCGGCCGCAGTTTCGGCGTGCCGAACAGTTTCATCACCTTCATCCTGGTCGCGATCCTCATGGGCGTGATGCTGCATCGCTCGGTCTGGGGGCGCTACCTCTTCGCGGTAGGCCGCAACGAGGAGGCGGCGCGCTATTCGGGCATCCGCAGTTCGCGCATCATTCTCTCGGCCTATGTCGTGTGCAGCGGAATCGCGGGGTTCTCGGCCGTGTTCCTCACCATGTACACGCGGTCGATCTCGCCGGCCTCGCACGGCAACTTCTACGAGCTTTACGGCATTGCGGCCGCGGTGCTCGGCGGCTGCTCCCTGCGGGGCGGGGAGGGCTCGATCCTCGGCATCGTGCTCGGCGCCGTCCTGCTTCAGGTGCTGCAGAATCTCGTCAATCTCCTGGGGATCCCGAGTTCGCTCAATTTCGCCGTGATGGGAGCCGTGATCCTCATCGGTGTCCTGGCCGACCAGCAACTCGTCGCCTTCAGAAGCAAGCGCAGTCTTCGGGCCGCGGCGCTTGGGGCAACGCCGGTCGCGGTCGGCAAATTGCCATAACGCGAACGCGCGAGCGCTCACCGCCCATTGCGGAAGGCCTTGCTTTACCGGCCCTTAATCCGCCGCCATTAGCCTCGCACACCATCCCGCAAAGCCAGGGATGCAGGGCGCGCAATGGCACGGGGTCGGGACAGGCATGGCGGCGATGGGAACGAGCGCCGCGAACCGCGCCTCGCCTCGGGCCGCGGCCGATCCGACGACCTTCGCGCCATGCCCGAGGACCGGCCCGGCTTCGTCCGCGGCTCGTCCGGACCCGCGAAAGGTTCGCGCGATGAGCGCCGCATCGAGCCGACCTTCGGGTCTCGCGACGAAGGTCGCCGTCGTTCCGGCGACATCGACGTGAGCCGCGAGGGCAGGGGCGGCGGGGCAGGACGCCGAAGCCGCCGCGACGGGCGAGGCGGCAGGCGTCGCCGCGGTCTCCTCGGACGCCTCGTCTACTGGTGCTTCATCCTCGGTGTCTGGGGAGCGCTCGGGGCCGGCGGCACGGTAGCCTATTACGCGAGCCAGTTGCCGCCGATCGACCAGCTCGCGGTTCCGAAGCGGCCGCCGAATATCGCCATCGTAGGCGACGACGGTACGCCGCTCGCCAATCGCGGCGATACCGGCGGCGCAGCCGTCACGCTGAAGGACCTCCCGCCCTACTTGCCGAAAGCCTTCGTGGCGATCGAGGACCGGCGTTTCTACTTTCACCACGGCATCGACCCCATGGGGATCGCGCGTGCGTTGACGCGCAATGTCGTCGGCAGCGGCGGCATGCAGGGCGGCTCGACCCTGACCCAGCAGCTCGCCAAGAACCTGTTCCTGACCCAGGAACGCACCGTGTCGCGCAAGATCCAGGAAGCCATCCTGGCGATCTGGCTCGAGCACAAATACACAAAGGACCAGATCCTCGAGCTCTACCTCAACCGCGTCTATTTCGGCTCCGGCTCCTACGGTGTGGAGGCTGCGGCGAACCGTTATTTCGGCCACGGCGCCAAATCCGTCACCCTCGGCGAAGCCGCGGTGCTGGCCGGGCTCATGAAGGCACCGACGAAGCTCGCACCCAACCGCAACCCTTCCGGTGCCGCGGAACGTGCCGCCCAGGTGATCGCCGCCATGGTGCAGGAGGGCTACGTCACCGAGGCAGCCGGCAAGGCGGCGCTCGCGCAGCCCGCCCATACGGTCAAGGAGCATGGCAACGGCGCAGTCAACTACGCGGCCGATTACGTCATGGACATGCTCGACGACACGATCGGCGCGGTGGACCAGGACATCGTGGTCTCGACCACGATCAGTCCCGCCATGGAGCAGGCGGGCGAGCGGGCGCTCGTCGACGGCCTCGCCAGGAGCGGCGGCAAATACGGCGTGTCGCAGGGTGCGCTTGTGTCGCTCGACATCGACGGCGGCATCAAGGCCTTGATCGGCGGGCGCGATTACGCCGACAGCCAGTTCGACCGCGCGGTCTCGGCCAAGCGTCAGCCGGGGTCCTCGTTCAAGCCCTTCGTCTATCTTTCGGCGCTCGAGGCCGGTCTGACGCCCGATTCGGTGCGGGAGGACGGCCCCATCACGATCAAGGGTTGGCATCCCGAGAACTACAGCCGGGAATATTTCGGACCCGTCACGCTCACCAGGGCGCTCGCCCTCTCGCTGAACACGGTCGCTGTGCGGCTCGGCGTCGAGGTCGGGCCGCGCACCGTGGTCAAGACCGCTCACCGCCTCGGCATTACGTCGGACCTGCAGCCCAACGCCTCGATCTCGCTCGGGACGTCCGAAGTCTCGCCGCTGGAACTCACGGCCGCCTATGCGCCCTTCGCCAACGGTGGCGTGGCGGTGCAGCCGCACATCATCACACGGGTGAAGACCGCGGCCGGCAAGCTGCTCTACCAGCGCCGTAACGCCAATCTCGGCCGCGCCGTTGACCCGGCCTATGTCGGCATGATGAACGCCATGATGGAGGAAACCCTGTCGATCGGCACGGCCCGCAAGGCGGAGCTGCCCGGCTGGCAGGCGGCCGGCAAGACCGGCACCAGCCAGGATTGGCGCGATGCCTGGTTCGTCGGCTACACGAGCCGGCTCGTGACCGGCGTCTGGTTCGGCAACGACGACGGAACGCCGACCCGCAAGGCGTCGGGGGGCAACCTTCCGGTCGAGACCTGGAGTCGCTACATGAAGGTTGCCCTGAAGGGCGTGGCGCCGTCGCCGCTTCCGGGCGACTATCGGTCGCCCGCCGCTTCGCCCGAGGGGACCGATGCCGGCCCGACGGCGGCGATCCCGGGCGCGAGCGCTCTGCCTTCACGCGATCCGGCGACCGGCCATCCGGGCGTTCTCTCGTCCGGTCCGGTGCAGAAGGCCGATCCCACCGGCTCGATCGCCGCCGCGGGTGCCGCTCCGGGCGCCCCGATGAGCATCACCCGGCTGGCCGCGCAGCCTTCCGGCGCATCGCGTTCGGATGCGGCCCCCGGTGTCGACGATCCGCGCTATGCGGACGAACCGGTACCGCCGGCCGTCATTCCCCAGGACTCCGACCAGCCGAGGACGGTGAGCCGTGACGACCGGAGCCTGCTCGACAAGCTGTTCGGCGGGTAGCGGATCGGAACAAAGGCGCGCGGGTCAGCCCTGCAGGTTCGTCGCGATCGCCCTCCCGACCGCGGCGATCGTGGCGTTGCGATCAGCGAAACTGGCCTTGGTTTCGGTGAGGTAGACGCAGGCGATCAGCGGCTTGCGGCCCGGCGGCCAAACCACAGCGATGTCGTTCGTCGCGCCCCAATCGCCACCGCCCGTCTTGTCTCCGACGCGCCAGTCCCGTGGCAGCCCGGCCCTGAGCTTCGCCCCGCCGGTCTGGTTGGCGACGAGCCATGCGGTCATCTGCTCGCGCGATCGCCCCGAGAGGCGGTCGCCGACGACGAGCGACAGGAGATCATCCGCCATCGCAGCCGGTGTCGTGGTGTCGCGGATGTCTCCGGGCGTTGCCTCGTTGAGGTCGGTTTCGATCCGGTCGAGCCGGGTCGAGGGATCACCGAGGGCGTGAGCAAAGGCCGTGACCGCGGAGGGTCCCCCGAGGCTCGCCAGGATGAGGTTGCCGGCCGTGTTGTCGCTTTGCGTCAGGGCGGCTTCGCAGAGTTCCGCGAGCGTCATGCCGTCACGTCCGACCCTGTCCTTGGTGACCGGCGAATACGACACGACATCCTTCGGTTCGAAGACGATGCGCCGGTTCAGATCGTCCCGGCCCGCATCGACGCGGCTCAGAACAGCGCCGCACGCGAGGACCTTGAAGGTGCTGCACAGGGGGAAGCGCTCGGTCGAACGATGGCCGGAGCGTCGCCCCGTCTTCGTGTCGAGGATCGCCACCCCCAATCGGCCGCCGCTTCCCGCTTCGAGGCCGGCCAAGGTTTTGGCAAGATCGTCGTCTGCTGTCGTTTCGGCCGCCAGGACACCGTGCGGGCGGAGCGGCAGGCTCGTGGCCAGCAGCGCGGTGACCAGGCCTGTCGAAAGTCTCCGTCGGGTGAGGACATGAACCAATTTCGAACCTCGTTGTCGTTCGACCGCGGGATCCCGGTCGCTCCGAACGATCATCAAAGGGCAGCCGCCGAGACGGCTCCCATGGTACCAGTATCGGCGACGCTCCGGAATCCGGAGCTCGCCCGATCCGAAGGGAGGATGCCCCGGTGCCCGACGACCAAGATCCCGCGACCCCGGCGCAGCTCTATCCGCCCATCGAACCCTATCGGCACGGAACCCTCGACGTCGGCGACGGGCATAGCCTCTACTGGGAGCTTTGCGGCAACCCGGCCGGCAAGCCCGCCGTGTTCCTACACGGCGGGCCGGGTGCGGGGTCTTCGCCCACGCACCGTCGCCTCTTCGATCCCGAGCGCTACAACGTGCTGCTCTTCGACCAGCGCGGCTGCGGCCGCTCGACGCCGCACGCCAGCCTCGAGGCGAACACCACCGGGCATCTCGTCGCGGACATCGAACGGCTCCGTACGATGACCGGGGTCGACCGTTGGCTCGTCTTCGGCGGCTCCTGGGGTTCGACTTTGGCCCTGGCCTATGCCGAGACCCATCCCGAGCGCGTGACCGCGCTCATCCTGCGCGGCATCTTCACGCTGCGCCGGGCCGAACTGCTCTGGTACTACCAGGAGGGTGCCTCCTGGCTGTTTCCCGACAAGTGGGAGCGCTACCTGGCCCCGATCCCCGAAGCCGAGCGCGGCGACTTGATGGCGGCCTATCGCCGCCGTTTGACGGGACCGTCGCCTGACACACAGATCGAGGCCGCTCGCGCCTGGAGCCTGTGGGAGGGCGAGACCATCACGCTGCTGCCCAACCGGGATTTCTCGACGCTGCATGCCGAAGATCGCTATGCCCTCGCCTTCTCCCGCATCGAGAACCACTATTTCGTCAATGGGGGCTTCTTCGAGGAAGGACAGTTGCTCCGCGATGCCGTCAGGCTGAAACACATCCCAGGCATCATCATCCAGGGCCGCTACGATATCGCCACGCCGATGAAGTCGGCCTGGGACCTGCATCGGGCCTGGCCGGAAGCGGAGTTCAGGCTCGTTCCCGAGGCCGGGCACGCCTTCAACGAGCCCGGTATCCTGGCCGAACTGATCCGCGCGACGGATCTCTACGCCAGGGCGCCATGAGGAACCGCGGCGCCGGTCCACCGGCCAGCCACTGCGGCGCTTGTGGCGACGGCGGGTCCGGCTGTAGAGGTTGAGCGCCGCCCCGCAGGGACGGGCGAAGCCGTTTCATGACGGACGGGCACGGAGCGGACGGGATCGATGCCAACGGACCCCGGGTTGCCGCCCGAGATCGAAATCCAAGCGGCGTTCAAGCTCGCCATGCGCAGGCTCGCCGCCACCGTGACGATCGTCACGGCCGGCCGGGAAGGTCGACGCTTCGGCATGACCGCCACGGCCGTCACCTCGGTCACCGCCGCGCCGCCGACGTTGCTGATCTGCGTCAATCGTTCGGCCAGCATCCATGACATCATCGTCGGAACCGGACGCTATTGCGTCAACATCCTGGGGACGCATCACGCCGGCCTCGTCGGTCCCTTCGGGGGTGGTGCCGATGGAGAGGCCCGCTTCGGCCACGGGGCCTGGACGGACGAGCTCGGGGGCATGCCCTACCTCGACGACGCCCAGGCCAACCTCTTTTGCGAGATCCGGCAGAACGTGCCCTACGGATCGCATTCCATCCTGATCGGCGAAGTGATGTCGGTGCATCTGTCCGACGAGATCGCGCCGCTGCTCTACCAGGACGGCGCTCTCGCGGCGTCTCGGCTGCTTGGGCTCTGATCAAGCTGAAGCGCGCCACCTCGGAGACCGCCGTGAAGCCGATCTACATCGACTACCTGAACGCCCTCGACATCGATGAGCTGGCGCTGACCGACGACGAGATCATCGGCGCCGTCGAGGCGGGCCTCGCGGCCCAGGGTCACGGGCAGGTGGTCATCGAGCCGCGCGTGCACCTGATGCCCGATGCGACGTTCAACGGCCACTTCAACGTCCTGCGGGGCTATGTGGCACCCTTGAACCTCGCCGGCGTCAAGGTCGTGGGTGACTTCGTCGGCAATTTCCGCCAGGGGCTTCCCTCCGAATTCGGGGTCCTCAATCTCTTCGATCCCCGCACCGGCGTTCCCCGCGCGATCCTCGACGCCACCGCCATCACCGAGATGCGAACCGGCGCCGTGACGGCGGTCGGGGCCAAGCATCTGGCGCCGCCGAACCCCAAGGTGCTCGGCCACATCGGGGCACGGGGAACGGCCTATTGGAACGTCAAACTGCTCGATCGTCTGTTCGGCTTCGACGAGATCCGGGTCCACTCGCGCCGGCCCGAGAGCCGGGACGAATTCGCAAGCAGGCTGGCGAAGGATCTCGGCAAGCCGGTGCGGGCCGTCGACAGCTGGGAAGCCTGCGTGGTCGGGGCCGATATCGTGGTCGAAGCGTCACGCCTCGACGCGCCGGCGCCGCTTCTGAAGACGGGCTGGATCAAGCCGGGTGCCCTGGTCGTGCCCTACGGCACGATGAGCGCCGTGGAACTGTCGCTCACCGACATCATGAACAAGATGGTGGTGGACGATTGGGGGCAGTGCCGCTCGGGCCCCTTCGGAGCCTTGCGACCCCATGTCGAGGCGGGCCTGCTCTCCGAGGCGACGCTGCATGCCGAACTCGGGCAGATCGTGGCGGGGCTGAAGAGCGGACGCGACAGCGCTGCGGAAACGATCCTGTTCTGGCACCGGGGCTTGTCGCTGAGCGACATCGCGCTCGGGCATGCCATGCTGGAGAAAGGCGCTCGCCTCGGGATCGGCCAGCGTCTGCGCTTTGCGTGAAGCGACAAGCCCGTCCGGGCAAACGGTCAGCTGCTTCGCGTCATCGGAGAGTCCTGGCGATGATCAGCAAGGCATGCGGGTTCGTGCTCATATAGCGCCTGAACAGGCGTCGCGGCTCCAGCATCAGGCGATAAAGCCACTCGAAACCCCAGTTTTGGACCCAGGCCGGGGCACGGCTCCTGGCCCCCGCCAAGAAGTCGAAAAGGCCGCCGGAGGTCTTGATGATGCCGACGCCGCTCAAGGCCTCCTTGTGACGGTTGCAGAAGTCCTGCTCCAGGGGAACGCCGAGCGACAGCCAAAGAACGTCGGGCTTCAAGGCGGCGATGTCGGCAACGACGGCCTCCTCTTCGGTCGCCGACAGGAAGCCATGCGAGGCGCCGACGATCCGAAGGCCGGGATAGGCTTTGCGGGTCCGGGCGACGGCCTCCCGATTGATGCTCCCCGTTGCGCCCAGGAGATAGAACGTCGCGCCACAGAGCGCTGCCTTACGGGCAACCGCTGGAAACAGGTCGGTCGTCGCCACCCGCTCCGGCAAGGGCTGTCGGCCCAGCATTCGCGACAGGATGACGAGGGGCTGTCCGTCGCAATGTATCACGTCGGCCTGGCGGAAGGCATCGTAGATCTGTTGATCGTTGGCGCATAGCGACAACGTCTGACCGTTGATGGATGTCATGACCAACGGCGTGCTCGGCCGCCGCGGCGCGAGACAATAGTCGATCATCTCCGATGCCGTGTCCTCCAGTCGCATCGCAGCAACATGCAGACCTCCGACGAGCAGTCTCGGAAACAATTGGAATGTCTGATTCCTGATCTTATCAAGCATGGTCTACTAACCCGGACTTCGATGCTGGGATAGCAACGCTCGTGCCGGTGCAGACTTGGTCGGTTATACTAGAGAAGCGACGCTGTTATTGGAACGATCGAGGTTTTGGTCTCGGTTTGAAGCATCTCGTATTGGCACAGCCGGACCGGTCGTACCAAACAGGGACGGACCTTATGATCCGGTACCGGCCCTTCCGGCCGGTCTCGGCGCTACTGGCGGGAGGTGAGGCGAGCGACGAGATCCTGCATGGCTGAGACCGAGCTGAAGTTCCGGAGTGTGATTTCGGAGGGAGGGATGGTGAGATCGAACTCCGCCTCGATCCCGAGCATCAGTTCGACCATGTCGATGGACGTCATCCCGAAGCGGGCAAGATCGACGTCGACCGGTACGGGACCCTCGACGCCGTGTTTATGCAGGATCTGCGATACGACCTCGATGATCTGATGTACGGGGGCCTTCTCGTGTTCAGCCAGCATCGTCGCTCCTCCTGTCGTTTCGAACAGAGTCGAACTCTCAAGTGTACCCGTTCAATGTAGGGTACCTACGGTCGACAGTGATGTGAGTAGCGGACAAAACTTGAGGGACAATGCGCGTCGTTGCCGAAAAACAAACCTGATTCTTTTGCCATTCGTTAACCAACGAATCTGAGAAGCAAAGTCATTCATCTTACCGGCACTGTATGGCTGACGACCGACCCGATCGAGGGTAAGTTCCTAGTCCGACGGTGTGTCACCGGGCATGAAGAGCGTCATGAACATCAGGATCGGCGAAAGTTTCGACAGGGGCGCGGCGCCCGTCTGGGCCGATCCCGGACGTCGCTCCCGGGCGGAGCGGGTCGAGGCTGCTGCGACCGAAGCGGCGCTGCACGCAGGAGAGGTCGACCGCGCGGGACGCTTCCCGGCCGAAGCCGTCACGGCGCTGAAAGCGCAGCGGCTTCTCGGCATGGCGGTGCCATCGGAGCTCGGGGGCGAGGGGGCTTCGACCGCCGATGTCGCCGACACCTGCTTCAAACTCGGGCGGGCCTGTTCATCGACCGCGATGATCTTCGCCATGCACCAGATCAAGGTCGCCTGCATCATGCAGCACGGACGTGGCAGCGCCTGGCACGAAGCGATGCTTCGGCGACTCTGCGACGAGCGATGGCTGTTGGCGTCCTCGACGACGGAGGGACAGAACGGTGGAAACATCCGGACGAGTGCGGCGGCGCTCGGTGTCCGCAACGACACCATCACGCTCGATCGCGAGTCGACCGTGATCTCCTACGGGGCCCAGGCCGACGGTATCGTCACGACCATGCGGCGCTCGGCCGATGCCGCCGGGTCGGACCAGGTGCTCGTGGTCCTGCTCAAGGACCAGTACGACCTCGAACCTTTGATGCAATGGGACACGCTCGGGATGCGCGGGACCTGCAGCGCCGGGTTTCGACTGAAAGCCCTGGCGGCCGCCGAGCAGATCCTGCCGGTGCCCTACGAGACGATCCACACCCGAACCATGACGCCCATGGCGCATATCCTCTGGAGCGCGGCCTGGAGTGGCATCGCCGCGGCTGCGGTGGACCGCGCCCAGGCGTTCCTGCGAAAGGCAGCCCGGCAGGGCAAGGGCCAGATGCCGCCGGGGGCAGCCCATTTCACCAGGGCTCAATCCTCCCTGCGTGCCCTGACGACGCTCGTCCGGTCCGCCATTCGACGCCATGACGCGGCTCTGGCCGACGAGAATCTTTTCTCGTCTCTCGATTTCCACGCCGCCATGAACCTGCTCAAGGTGGAAGCGTCCGAAAGCGCCGTCGCCATCGTGATGGAAGCGATGCGGGCCTGCGGTCTCTCCGGTTACCGCAACGACAGCGACTGCAGCCTGGGCCGGCAGTTGCGGGACGTGCTGTCGGCCCCGATCATGATCAACAACGACCGGATCCTGGCGAGCCTCGCCACGACATCGCTGATGTCGACGGTGCCGATGTCCTTGATGGACTGAGACCAAGCGTCCGGCGGCAAGTCGTTCGCAAACGAAATCTAGGACTGCGGAGCTTCGAGGCACATGACGATCGCGATCCGGACCGAGGGCTTTGTCGAGGCCGATGATCGGCTCACCGGGCTGCTCGAGGCTCTGTTCCGCCCGACGGGCGTCCCGGGCGTCTATGGACGCACCGGCCTCTACGAAGACGTGGTCGAACGCTTGGCAGGCTTCATCACACGCCATCGCGAGCCCGGGACGGAGGTGCTGCGTTTCCCCCCGGTCATGAGCCGCCGCACGCTCGAGCGGTCGGGCTATCTCAAGAGCTTCCCGAACCTGCTCGGATGCATGTGCGCCCTGAGCGGCAGCGACGCCGAGATCAAGGCGGCCGTCGATACGTTCGAGGCCGGGGGCGACTGGACCGGATCGCTCGAAGCCGGCGATCTCGTTCTCACGCCGGCGGCCTGCTACCCGGTCTACCCCATCGCGGCCCGAAGGGGTCCGTTGCCTCCGGGCGGTCTCCGTTTCGATGTGGCCAGCGACTGCTTCCGCCGCGAACCCTCGCATCACATCGACCGGTTTCAGTCGTTCCGCATGCGCGAATATGTCTGTATCGGCACGGCTGCCGAGGTCTCCGAGTTCCGCCAGGCGTGGATGGAGACCGCGAAGGCCATGGCCGATACGCTGGGTCTCGCCTACGAGATCGACCAGGCCAACGATCCGTTCTTCGGGCGCGTCGGCGTGATGATGGCGGCGATGCAGAAGCACAATGCGTTGAAGTTCGAGTTGTTGGTACCGGTCCGTTCGGCCGAGAAACCCACCGCCTGCATGAGCTTCAACAACCACCGCGACCACTTCGGCGACGTCTGGGACCTGCGCAACCCCGATGGCACCACGGCCCATACGGGATGCGTCGCCTTCGGCATGGATCGCCTCGC
>CAXUOD010000001.1:22514-33226 GCA_964252585.1 uncultured Lichenihabitans sp.
GTCACGACGGTGCCGGTGATGTTCCGGGCGGCATCGCTCATGAGGAACCCCACCGCCTTGGCGACGTCTTCGACCTCGGCGAGCCGCTTCAGGGCGCTGCGCTTGGCGATCTGCTCGCGCTGCTTGTCGTCGAGACCGCTCGTCATCTCGGTCGCGATGAAGCCCGGCGCTACGGCATTCACCGTGATGCCGGTCCGGCCCACCTCGCGAGCCAGCGATTTGGTGAAACCGACGAGCGCGGCCTTGGTGGCGCCATAGACCGAGAGGCCGCTGTAGCCCGTGGACGCGATGATCGACGCCATGTTGACGACGCGGCCGCAGCCTTCGGCCATCATGCCGCGGACGATGTATTTCGTGAGCACGATGGGCGCGATCGTGTTCAGCCGGACGAGCGCGTCGATCTGGGAAGGGTGCATCATGGCCAACAGGCCTTCGGTGCCGATCCCGGCATTGTTGACGAGACCGTAGAGGGTGCCGTGCTGGCGCCGCAACCCCTGCGCGAAACCCGGAATGGCGTCGGTTTCGCCGAGGTCGAGCGGCGTGAACAGGATCTCGCCCGGGCCGGCCCGCGCCGCCTCGCTGGCGGCCTCGAGCGCTTCGCTCGTGCGGCGGGAGACCGCGACGACGCGGAAGCCGGCGGCCGCGAGCTCGATCGCGATCCCGAGTCCGAGACCGCGGCTCGCCCCGGTCACCACGACGTTACGCATGAGAGCGTGCCAGCTTGCCGGCCGGCGTGACCGCCAGCGCCGACGCGAAGCGCAGCAGCACCGGCACCTTGTGTTCCGGCAGAGCCTCGCGGCAGAGCTGCAGGATCTCGCGCTTCAGGGCCGCCTGACGTGCCATGTCGTCGGTCGAGGGCACGCCGTCGGCGTCGACCGCGTTCAGCACTACGTCGGCCACGACGATCGACCCCGTTATGGGGTTGCTGCGGCCCTTCACCAGCGACATGCGGACGCCGGCGTGTCGGTTGATGACGGCCTCGACTTCCTCGGGGTGGACCTTGAGCCCGCCCACGTTGATGATGCCGCTCCGGCGCCCGACGAAATGGATGCGATCTCCCCGCTGCTCGACGAGGTCGTCGGTGTCGACGAAGCCCTCCGCATCGATCAGCGCGGCAGCCGCGGATCCGAGGTAGCGGCTCGCAGTCCGGGACGACCTGATGCGGAGCGAGCCATCCTCGATCTTCATCGCGACGGCCCGGTCCGGACCGAGGAACCGCGCCGGAAACCCTTCCCGCCCGTCATCGACCTCGAAACCGACGCCGGCCTCCGTCGACGCATAGGCGTGGCCGACCGCGGCATCGGGATAGATCCGGGCGAGCGTGTCCAGGATGGCCTGGTCGGCGATCTCGCCCGAGAGCCGCACGTAGGCCGGCGCGATCAGGTCGGCGTGAGTGCTCATCATGGCGCGGCGCCAATGCGAGGGGGTGCCGGAGAGGTGGGTGACGCCCGCATCGGCGAGTCGCGCCAAGTGATCGCCGATCGGCTCGCCGGCCTGCGAGAGAACGAGCGAGTTGCCGCCCAGCACCGCACGAAGCAGGATCTGCAACCCGCCATAGCGCCGGATGTCGTAGAACGTGCCCCACACTTTCGGGCGATCGTGGCTCGCAGCCGGCTGAATCGCGCCGGTCAAGCCGATGCGGCTGTGCACCACCATCTTGGGGGCACCCGTGGTGCCCGAGGTCAGCATCACCCATTCGGTCCTGCGCAGGTCTCCGGACGGTGCCACCGGTGCGAGCGGCACCGGGGCGACGACCAGGAGATCGGGATCCTGCCCGAAGCTTTCCGGCTCGGTGTCCGTGACCACGGCGTCGATCTCGGCCTCCGCCATCACGGTCGCGATGTCGGAGGACTTCAGGTCCGGAGGCGCGATGACGATGCGGCGAGCGAGGCCATCGAGATCGATCAGGGCGAGGGCGGTCGGCCACTGGTCGTGCGTCCGGACCAGGACCGAGCGGTCCGCAAGACGGCCACGCGACGACCCGAGAACGCTGCCGTGGCGAAGATCGGCCAGCGGAACGCGAAGATCCTTGGCTGCGAGGAAGCGGCCTTCGAGGTTGGAGGCCTCATGCAACCATTGACGGAGGGCTCTGTCGTCGTGCCGCATCTTCGTAGAATCCGATGAAGTCGCCAAGAGTCACGGGAAAATAGACGTCGTCGGAGATCGTGAAAGGATCGAAGCCGATTTCATCCTCGAGACGGGTCACCAGGATCGCGAAACAGAGCGAGTCAAGGCCTGAGTTCAGCAGGATCAGATCATCGGTCAGCGGCGCCAGCGTCCTGCCCTGCTCGGACGCGACGGTATTGATGGATGTAACGATGATCGATCTCATGTCCATCAGATCTTTACCTCGGCTGCCCATCATAACGGTAGAGAAGCTCATGCATCAGGACAAGCAGATCGTCCGGCCATGGTGAACGGTATGGAGAAGGTCCTCCCGGTACGGCGGCGCGAGATCCGCGATACGGATCTCGACGACGTGGCCTCTCTTCTCGCCCGGGGCTTCCCACGCCGCGACGTGAGCTACTGGCGGACGGGACTGAACCGGATGGCGGGCCGGCCGGTGCCGCCGGCCGGCTGCCCGCGCTACGGCTACCTGCTCGAGACCGAGTCCGGTCCCGTCGGTGCCGTCCTGCTGCTCTGCAGCGAAGCCTCCGAGGGCGGCGAGGTTCGGATCCGGTGCAATGCATCGAGCTGGTACACCGAGCCGCTCTACCGCATGCACGCTCCTTTGCTGATCGCGGCAGCCCTGAAGCGTCGCGACGTGACCTACATGAACGTCTCTCCGGCTCCCCACACGTGGAGCACCGTCGAGGCGCAAGGGTTTCAGGCCTATGCGTCGGGCCAGGCGATCGTTTTTCCGATCCTTTCGACGGCGCGCGAGACAGCGGCCGTGCTCGCCATCGGGCCGGGCGACGGCGAGGCTTGCGATCCGGCCGACGCGGCGCTGCTGACCGATCATGCCGCCCTGGGCTGCACGAGCCTCGTGGTCAGGGCGGGGGACGGGGCGCATCCCTTCGTGTTCCTGCCGTTCCGCATCCGTTCGGGACGATTCCCCTTGCCTCTCATGCAGTTGATCTATTGCCGGGACCCGGCTGACTTCGTCCGCTTCGCCGCGCCGCTGGGCCGCATGCTGCTGCGGCGCGGCTTTCCGGGCGTCGTCCTCGACGCCGACATGCCGCTCGCAGGTCTCGTGGCGCTCCGGCGCTTCGGCCATGCCCGCAAATATTTCCGCGGCCCCCACCGCCCCCGCATCGGCGACCTCGCCTATACGGAGCAAGTGATCTTCGGGGCCTGACAGGCTCGGCGCCCGAGCGCACGTCCGGCCCGCCGAGGCCCACAACAAGACGTTCAGCACGATCGGAGGTCGGACTTGCAGGCGGCCTGCCCTCGACCCAGAACGGACCATCGCCGCCGGACCCCGGCCCCATGTCGCACAGCGCGCCGAACAACCGCACGGCGGCCGAAGTGCTGGTCGAGCACCTCGTGATCAACGGCGTCGACCAAGTCTTCTGCGTGCCCGGCCAGAGTTACCTCGCGGTGCTCGATGCGTTCCACGACCGCGACCTCGCGGTCTCGGTGTGCCGGCAGGAGGGCGCCGCCGCCATGATGGCCGACGCCTGTCTGCAATCCCTCATGTTGAGCCGGGCCCGCGAGGGCCCTTGTCGAACACGCGGAGCCTCGTGCGGTTGCCGAGAATGGTGCGCCGGCCCCCCTTCGACTCGACCGCGTTGCGCGGTCGGCTCGGGCGAAGACGGGATGACGACGACTCTGCCCGGCGGCGGGGCCGGTTCGATGCAGAAGCGTTGATCCGCGGTATCGGCCCGGATATCCACGTTCACCCCTCAACCGACAACGCCGCGGATCAAGCCTTCCCATGACCAGTATCGGCATCCTGCAGACCGGCGTCGTGCCGCTTCATCTCGTCGAACGGCATGGCCCGTACGATGGCATGATGCGGCGCATGCTGGGGAACCGCTATTCCTACCGGACCTACGACGTCGAGGCAGGCGAACTGCCGGTCCGTCCGGAGGACCACGCGGCCTACATCATCACGGGCTCCCCGGCCGGCGTCTATGATCCCTTGCCGTGGATCGAGCCCTTGAAGGCTTTCATCCGCAGCGCCCAGGGCAGGGCCAAACTGGTCGGCATCTGCTTCGGCCACCAGATCATGGCCGAAGCCCTCGGCGGCCGGGTCGAGAAGAGCCCGAAAGGTTGGGGTCTCGGACTGCACCACTACGACGTGAAGGCCTGGGCGCCCTGGATGGACGACCGCGGGCGTGTGTCGGTTGCGGCCTCGCACCAGGATCAGGTGGTGATCGCGCCGGAGGGTGCCACGGTGCTGGCCGCCAGCGCCTTCACGCCTTACGCGATCCTGAGCTACGCGGGGGGCGACGCAGTCTCGTTCCAGTTCCACCCGGAGTTCGACCGCACCTTCGCCGAAGCGCTGGTCGACCTCAAGCGGTCGAGCTTCGCCGATCCGAGCGATGTCGAGCGGACGCTCGCGACCCTGCAGGCGCCGAGCGACGCGCCGCGCGTCGCCGCCTGGATCAGGCGCTTCATCGACGCCGCCTGATGGCAGCCGCTCAGCCGTGCGCAAAATCCCAGTAGAGGTCGCGCGCCCGCCGGTATAGCGGCCCCGGCTGGAGGGCGCGATCCTCGATGCGGGTGACCGGCACCACTTTCGAGAAGTTGCCCGATGAGAAGACCTCGTCGGCGGCTTCGAACTGCGCATAGCTCATCGCGGCCTCGACGACCGTTATGCCGGCCTCGCGCATGAGGCCGATGACGCGGGCCCGTGTGATGCCGGCCAGAAACGTGCCGTTCGGCGTAGGGGTGTAGACCACGCCGTCCTTGGCCATGAACACATTGGCATTGGCGAGTTCGGCGACGTTGCCGAGGGCGTCGCGCATGAGGCAATTGTCGAAGCCGCGGCTCTTCGCCTCCGCGAGAGCCCGGGCGCCGTTGGGGTACAGGCACCCCGCCTTGGCTTCGACCGGGGCCGTCTCGGCGGTCGGCCGGCGGTAGGGCGAGAGGGTCATGGAGAAGCCCACCGGCTTCGGCATGGGAGCCTCGTAGAGGCACAGGCACCAGCGGGTGCTGGCGGGATCGAACATCACGCCGCCGCTGTAGCCCTCTTCGGCCCAATACATGGGGCGGATGTAGAGCTCCGGCTCGGCCCCGAACCGGGCGATGCCCTCGTGAGCGAGTTCGAGCCAGCGCTCGGGCGACACGACCGGCTTCAATCCGAAGGCCTGGGCCGAAACGTTGATGCGCCGGCAGTGGTGTTCGAGGTCGGGGGCGACGCCCTCGAACGCGCGGGCGCCATCGAACACCGTCGAGCCGAGCCACGCGCCGTGGGTGCGCGGACCCATGATCGGGACGTTGCCCTCGTGCCAGGCGTCGTCGAAGAAGGTCCAGGTTCGCGAATGCATGACGGATCCGAAGCTGCGATAGCGGTCACTATAGACCGGGTCGTTCAACCCCGCATCATCCTCGGCCGGGTTCGACCCGGCGCAGGGCCGACCCCGGCTGGAGCGGTACGGCGCGCCGCCTCACACCGACGCGACACAGCGCGAAGGCGGCTAGTCCGCCATGCGTGACGGCATTCTGCCAGAAGAGGGCCTGGGCGCCGTAGCGGGCCATGAAGGTGGATGCGATGACGGGTGCGATGATGGCACCCCCACAATAGAGGAACAGCAGTCCCGACGAGACCGAGACGGCGTGCTCGGGGCCTGCCCGGTCGTTGGCGTGGGAGACGGCCAGCGTATAGAGCACCATGGTGGTCCCGCCGACCGCGAACCCGAGGCCGCAGACGAGCCCGAACGGCAGCGTGCTGCCGAGCGCCAGCAGGACCTCCGCGACCGCGCCGATGGCCGCGAAGACGATCAGCACGGTCCGTCTGTCGACGCGGTCCGAGATGCGTCCGACCGGGTACAGCGCCACGGCCGTCCCGACGATCACCGAGGTGATGAAGGTCGCGACCTTGGCGGAACCGAAGCCGAGGCTCAGCCCGTAGACCGGGGCCAGCGCCCAGAAGGAGCCATTGGCACAACCGATGAAGAAGACGGAAACGACCGCCACCGGTGCCGTCCGGGCGAGCCACGGCAACCGGAGGCTCAAGGTGCGCGGGCGCGGCGGCGGCTCTGCGTTGGTGAAGGCCATGGGCAGCATCGCCAGGGCGAAGAACCCGGCCGTGATGGAGAACAGGGTTGCCGAATGCGGATCGATGAAGGCCAGGACCTCCTGTCCGCCCGCCGTGGCGCCATAGCTCACCACCTGGTAGACCGCGTAGACGCGCCCGCGATTGGAGTTGTCCGACTTGTCCGACAGCCAGGCTTCGATCACGGCATAAAAGCCCGAGAAGACAAAGCCGATGCAGTAGCGCAGTCCCACCCAGACGGCGGGCTGCACGGTCAGCGGATAGGCGAGGGAGATCAGGATCGCGATAGCCACGAAGGCCGAGAAGGCCCGGATATAGCCGGCCCGGGAAATCAGGCCGGGCGCCGCCAAGGTCCCGGCCAGCATGCCGGCGAAGTAAGCCGAACCCAGGAGACCGATCGCGATATCGGGGAAGCCCTCGAGCTTGCCGCGCAGCGGCACCAGCGTATTGATCAGGCCGTTTCCCGCGATCAACGCGAGGACGGACGACAGCAGTGCGATGATCGACGAAGCGGCGGGCATGGGTCTGGGCCGAGAGAGGTCGGGGGCACGGGTTTGAGCCGGCAAGGCGGGCCGCGCTGGTCGCGGCGCAGCACGGGATTACCGCCCGCAACTTGGCGAAAACGTGTTGCTTAGCTCAAGTTTGTTGGGCGACTGAGCGATTTGGTTCGACTGTTGCGGCACCGAAGCTTCGCCGACCGGTGGACCGCCGGTCCGTGTCGTGTATAAGCGCCGCCCTATACGGCCGGTGAACGCTTCCTCGAAATCACGTCGAGCACGCCGCTCACGGGCCGACGACGGCGAGGATCGCGACGCATCGATGCGAGGTGTCCCGCGGGGGAGCATGGTGATGGGACAGGACCGCAACCGGATCGAGGGCGCCACGCGCGCAACCTGGTCACCGTCGACCTGGCGGTCGAAGCCCGTCGAACAGATGCCGCAGTACCCGGATGCCGCGGCACTGGCGGCCGTCGAGACGCAGATCTCGGGGTTCCCCCCGCTCGTTTTCGCAGGTGAGGCGCGCAAGCTGAAGCGTCACCTCGGCGACGTCGCGCGGGGCAGGGCCTTTCTGCTGCAGGGCGGCGATTGCGCCGAGGCTTTCGCCGAACACGCGGCCGACAACATCCGTGATTCGTTCCGCGTCTTCCTGCAGATGGCGCTGGTGCTCACCTTCGCGGGTGCCGTGCCGGTCGTGAAGGTCGGCCGGATCGCCGGGCAGTTCGCCAAGCCGCGCTCGGCTCCGACCGAGACAGTGGACGGTCTCGAGCTTCCGAGTTACCGGGGCGACATCGTCAACGGCATCGATTTCGATCCGGCATCGCGTACACCCGACCCCCAGCGTCAGCTCGACGCCTACCGCCAGTCGGCAGCGACCTTGAACCTGCTGCGCGCCTTCGCGAGCGGCGGATACGCCAATCTCGAAAACGCCCACCGCTGGATGCTGGGCTTCGTCCAGGACAGTCCGCAGTCGTCGCGCTACGGCGAGGTCGCGGATCGCCTGACGGAGGCGCTCGGCTTCATGAAGGCGATCGGCCTCGACGCCGAACATCACCCCGAGCTTCGGCAGACGGAGTTCTACACCTCGCACGAAGCGCTTTTGCTCGGCTACGAGCAGGCGATGGCGCGCGTCGATTCGACCAGCGGCGATCATTACGCCACCTCGGGCCATATGATCTGGGTCGGCGACCGGACCAGACAGCCGGACGGTGCGCATGTCGAGTTCTTCCGCGGCATCAAGAACCCCATCGGCCTGAAATGCGGACCGTCGCTGACCGCCGACGGTCTGCTGAACCTGATCGACATCCTCAATCCAGCCGACGAGGCCGGCCGACTGACGCTGATCTGCCGTTTCGGGGCCGACAAGGTCGCCGACCACCTCCCGGCTCTCATCCGGGCGGTGCAGCGGGAAGGCCGGACGGTGGTGTGGTCCTGCGACCCGATGCACGGCAACACCATAAAGGCGTCGAGCGGCTACAAGACCCGGCCCTTCGATCGCATCATGAGCGAAATCAAGACCTTCTTCGCCGTCCACCAGACCGAGGGCACCTATGCGGGCGGCGTGCACCTCGAGATGACGGGCAAGAACGTGACGGAATGCACGGGCGGGGCCCGCGCCATCACGGACACCGACCTCCACGACCGCTACCACACCTATTGCGACCCGCGGCTCAACGCCGAACAGTCGATCGAGGTGGCGTTCCTGGTGGCGGAACTGCTGAAGGCGGGGCGCCAGGGCCAGGCGCCGGCCTGGCAGGCCGACGCCGCCGAATAGGCGCCACGGTCAGCCCCCGGGAGGCCGCCTCCGCGACGCTGGATGTGGCCTGGCCCGGCGGCCCTTTGTCAGGCCGCGGGCCAGATCGACGCCATCGACTCGCCCGTCGCGGGGTGTCGCGCCGGAACCGGGAGGCCGGCGATCCGTTCCTCGGCGGCGGCAACGTCCGCCTCGGAGAGCCTGTCGGGTTCGAGGAGATCCCAGGCGCGTCCATCCGGGTAGGCGCCGACCACCAGGAACGCGCCTTCGGACGAGATCCGGCGATGCCCTGTGCCGGCCGGCAGGATGACGACATCGCCGGCCAATACCGGAACGTCGCGGCCCGGCTCGCCGCCGAGACGCAGGACCGCACGGCCCCGCGCGATCCCGAGGACCTCGTGCGAGGTCGAATGGAAATGGTGAAAGGGATAGACACCGTTGCGCCACGCATTGAACCAGCCGTTGCGGGCGAAGGTTTTCTCGTAGACCGCCGCGCTTGCCCCGGCCTCGAGCGCACCCCGATGCAGGATGACGGGAAGCCGGCTGTTCGGCACCGTCCCGGCTCGCGGGAGAGTCAAGAACTCCTGCTCCGGCACGGCGTTCCTCAACCGACCTTGGCCTCTTCCTTCACGGTCATTTCGTTGCCGCGCCAGACGAAGTCGTTGGTGAGCAGCGCCGTGGTGAAGAGGAACGGGAGCATGCAGTCGCGGCTGAGCCAGATGAAAGGCGATGCCCATGTCATTCGCCAGCCCGCCGACTGCGCGAGGATCGCTTCGGACGCCATCCAGATCGCCGCGATGATCGCGCCGGTCGACAGCGGGTCGTAGCCGAAGGCATTGGCCGCAGTGGCCCCGGCAAGCGACGGGAACACGCAACCCGTGAAGACTTCGAGCAGGAAGAACGGCAGGAACGTGACCCGGCGCAACCGCGCCCAGCGAAGTTGCCGGCCCCAGACCTCGGCGAAGGTCCTTTGGCCAAGCGGTTGTTCGAACGGATTGTCGACGAGGCCGACCTTGAGCCCTTGTCGGCGCACGAGCTTGGTGGCGGCCGCATCCTCGGCGATCTCGGCCCCGAGTGCCTCGATTCCACCATGGCGATCGAGGGTCTCGCGACGCCACAGCATCGATTTCCCCTGGGCGAAACCGAAGCCGATCGCTTCCGCGGCGTATTGCCAGCGCGCCTGCAAGGTGTTCAGGAACCCGCATTCGAGCTCGGCCCAGAACCCGTCCGGCCTCGAGCCGATCGGTGTCGAACAGACGAGCCCGGTATCGGGGCGGTAGCGCTTCAAGAGGCGCTGGATGTAATCTGGCGGCATCAGGACATTCGAGTCCGCCATGATGATCCACCCATGCGCGGCCTCACGCCAACCCTTGACGCAATTGTTCAGCTTGGGATTGGCACTGATCTCATCGAGACCGATCACGATCCGGCTCGGAATGCCCGGATAGGCGGCCATGAGCCTCTGGATGAGGGGGAGCACCGGGTCGTCGGCTCGATCGCAACAGAACAACAGTTCGTATCGCGGGTAATCGAGAGTGAAACTCGAGCGGAGAGTTTCCTCGGCGTAATTGTCCAATCCGCAGACCGGACGCATGAGACTGACAGCCGGAGCCTTCTCCGGGACAGGGCAGGACTGCCGCACCTTGCGGCATCGGACCGCCGCCACGCCCGTGCTGACGACTTGCGTACCCGTCATCAACAGGGAAAAACCCGCCGCGCACTCGGCTACCGTCATGATCGATCCATCGTCCACCCCCACAGGTCGTCTGCACAGGGCTGTTCCGCGGAAGGCCATATGCCCGATTGCAACGTCGAGCACGCTCGAACGTTGCCTGCCTGAGTCGCCATGCCAAGTCCAGCCGCCGGACGCCATTCACCACGGATCGTCGTCGGAACGCGGCCATGGCACAGTCCCGCGCATCGACGCGGGGTCGAACGACGCGGGTTCGATCCTCGAAGTGGTCGCGATATCCGCCTTCCACTATTCACATTCCGTGCAGAAAGGGTGAGCTAGCAACGCCCCGCCCAAGGCCTCGAGACGGAAGATGCCGTGCTGCAGGCCTTCGGGGTGCAATCGACGCTTCAGCGTCGATGGCGGTGCAGCAACCGGAGGATGTCAACATGACCTATTTTATGAAGCGTGCGGCCGCAGCCGCTGTTCTGATCGCGGCCTTGCCGTTCTCGGCCGAGGCTTTTCCGATCGCCACCGCGCCCGCCGCGCAGGCCGATTCCGGCCTCACCCTCGTGTCCGGCGGATGCGGCCCCGGGTTCCACCGCGGCCCGCTGCTCGGCTGCAGGC
>CAXUOD010000001.1:33236-57596 GCA_964252585.1 uncultured Lichenihabitans sp.
GCGCCGGCCGTGGTGCCGGCCGGCCCTGCGGCCCCGGCCGCAGCGCGTCGGCCGCGGCGGGGTGCGCGGTTGGTCGGGGGGGCCCATGCCCACCGGACATCGTTAACCACTCCGGCAGCGTGATGCGAACATGTCTTGCAAAGGAACAAAACATGAACAAAACTCTCCTGGCCGACTTGCTGGAGAGTTTCGATGTTGAGACGCCTTGCCGCCGACGCCTTCGAGGTCTTGTCCCTCGCCGTTTTCCTGTGCTCGGTCGCCGTGCTGGCTCATCCATGATCCGGCCCGTCCATGATCCGGCTGGTCCATGAGCAGGCTCGCTGATGGGCTGGCTGGATCGTGGTGCGCGAGCGGGCCGGGCGAGCCAATCGAAACAGTGGATCGCAACGGAGGGCGTCTCGACTCGGGGTGCGGCCCGGCGCACCGTGCCGGCGGCGGAGATTGGCGGACATGAGGGCGATGGATCAGGGACCCGGCTTCGTTCACCTGCACGTGCATAGCTCTTTTTCGCTGCGCGAAGGCGCGCTGACGATCGCGAAACTCGGCAAGCTGGCCGCGGCGGACGGTATGCCGGCGCTCGCCATCACGGATACCAACAACCTCTTCGGAGTGCTCGAATTCTCGGAGAAGCTCGCCAAGGACGGGATCCAGCCGATCGTCGGCATCCAGCTGACGGTCGATTTCGGTGACGGCGCGTTGTTCGGACGCGACGGGGCGCGGCAGGCCCGCGGCTCGATCGTGCTGCTGGCCGCGACGGAAGACGGCTACACCAACCTCATGCGGCTCGGGTCCGAGGCCTATCTCGATCCGACGCCGGGCGATGCGCCCCACATCGCGTTCGACCGATTGCTCGGCAGCACGGCAGGCGTGCTCGTCCTGACCGGCGGCCCCAACGGAGCCATCGACCGGGTCCTCGGGCTCGATCGACCGGACGCGGCGGCGGCGCGCCTCGACCGCCTGGTGACCCTGTTCGGCCGCGACTCCGTCTATGTGGAGCTGCAGCGCCACGGGCTTCCGGAGGAGCGCCGCCTCGAAGCGCAGCTTCTGGAACTGGCCTACGGACGCGAACTGCGCCTCGTCGCGACCAACGAGCCCTTCTTCGCCGGTCCGGCGGACCACGAAGCCCATGACGCCTTGATCTGCATCGCGGAAGGCCAGGTGCTCGGCACGCCGGATCGGCGGCAGCTCTCCCCCGAGCATCGCTTCCGCACCCGGGCCGAGATGGAGAAGCTTTTCGCAGATCTCCCCGAGGCGACCGCCAACACGGTCGAGATCGCGCGCCGGTGCTCCTACCGACCGCAGACCCGCAAGCCCATCCTGCCCCTCTACACCTCGCACGACGGTACCCCGCTCGATGCGGAGCGGACGCTGCGGGAAGAGGCCGCCGCAGGCCTCGTTCTGCGGCTCGCGGCCCACGGCCCTGCACCGGGCTTCGACGAAGCAGACTACGCGACCCGGCTGCAGTTCGAGCTCGACGTCATCGCCAACATGAAGTTCCCAGGCTACTTCCTGATCGTGTCGGACTTCATCAAATGGGCCAAGGCCCAGGACATCCCGGTCGGGCCGGGGCGCGGGTCGGGGGCCGGATCGCTGGTCGCCTATGCGCTGACCATCACCGACCTCGATCCGATGCGGTTCGGCCTGCTCTTCGAGCGGTTCCTCAATCCCGAACGCGTGTCGATGCCCGATTTCGACATCGACTTCTGCCAGACGCGCCGCGACGAGGTCATCGCTTACGTGCGCGACCGCTATGGGCGCGACCGGGTCGCGCAGATCATCACCTTCGGCTCGTTCCTGGCGCGCGGCGTGTTGCGCAACGTCGGACGGGTTCTCGAGATGCCGCTGGGGCAGGTCGACAAGCTGGCCAAGCTCGTGCCTCAAAACCCGGCCAATCCGGTGACGCTGGCCCAGGCCATCGAAGGCGAGCCGCGCCTGCAGGAGGCGGCGGAGAGCGACGAGAAGGTCGCCAAGCTCCTGTTCATCTCGCGGACCCTCGAGGGGCTCTACTCCAATGCCTCGACCCACGCGGCCGGCATCGTGATCGGCGACCGGCCCCTGCACGAACTCGTGCCGCTTTATCGCGACCCGAAATCCGACATGCCGGCCACCCAGTTCAACATGAAGTGGGTCGAGCCGGCGGGTCTCGTGAAGTTCGACTTCCTGGGGCTCAAGACGCTCACGGTGATCGAGACCTGCATCAAGCTGATCGCGCAGCGCGGCATCGACCTCGATCTGTCGAAGATCCCGCTCGACGACGCGCCGAGCTACGCCATGCTGGGCCGCGGCGAGACCGTTGGCGTGTTCCAGGTGGAATCGGCCGGCATGCGCAAGGCCTTGGCCGAGATGAAGGCCGATCGGCTCGAAGACATCATCGCGCTCGTGGCGCTCTACCGGCCGGGTCCGATGGCTAACATCCCGGTCTATTGTGCCCGCAAGCTGGGTGAGGAAAAGCCCGAATATCCCCACCCGAAACTCGAACCCGTCCTCAAGGAAACTTTCGGCGTCATCATCTACCAGGAACAGGTGATGCAGGCCGCCCAGACCCTTTCGGGCTACTCTCTCGGCGAGGCCGATATGCTTCGCCGCGCCATGGGCAAGAAGATCAAGGCCGAGATGGATGCGCAACGGGAGCGCTTCGTCAGCGGCGCCGTCGAGCGCGATATCCCCAAGGCCAAGGCCGACGAGATCTTCGATCTTCTCGCCAAGTTCGCCGACTACGGATTCAACAAGAGCCATGCCGCGGCCTACGCGCTGATCTCCTATCAGACGGCCTATCTCAAGGCCAATTACCCGGTCGAATTCCTGGCCGCGTCCATGACGCTCGACAAGGCCAATACCGACAAGCTCAGCGAGTTCCGCAACGAGGCGCTGCGAATGGGCCTCAAGGTCGAGCCACCCTCGATCAACCTCTCGGGGGTCGACTTCGAGGTCGATGCCGCGGCCGGTGCGATGCGCTACGCGCTCTCGGCCGTCAAGGGCGCGGGCGAGGGGCAGGTCGCATCTATCGTGAAGGCGCGCGGTGACCAGCCCTTCGTGAGTCTCGGCGACTTCGCGGCCCGTATCAATCCGCGCGAGGTGAACAAGAAGATCCTCGAGAGCCTTGCCGCGGCCGGCGCTTTCGATGATCTGGAGCCGGACCGGGCGAAGGTGTTCAACGGGATCGAATCCATCCTGGCGGTCGCCAACCGCTTGCATGACGAGCGACAGGCCGGGCAGGGCGCCATGTTCGGGGGGAGCGAGGAAACGCGCCTGTTGCACCTGCCGCAGGGACGCGCCTGGCCGGCGGCCGAGCGGCTGAAGCGCGAGTTCGACGCCGTCGGCTTTTTCCTTTCGGGCCATCCGCTCGATGATTACGGCCGGGTGCTGGCGCGGCTGAAGGTCGAGAAATGGTCGAGCTTCGCGCGCGACGTGAGGGCCGGCGGCAAGACCGGAGGACGCCTCGCCGCCACCGTGCTCGACCGCAACGAGCGCCGCACGAAATCGGGCAACAAGATCGGCATCGTCGACCTGTCGGACCCGACCGGCCAGTACGAAGCCATCATGTTTCAGGAAACGCTGAACACGCATCGCGATCTGTTCGAGAAGGGCAACGCCGTGCTGCTCGATGTCCAGGCCAGCGCAGAGGGAGACGAGGTGCGGGTGCGCATCCTGAAGGCCGAAGCCCTGGAGGCCGCAGCCTGCCGGATCGGCAAGGGGCTTCGCATCCACCTGCGCGACAGCGGGCCGATCGCCTCGATCGCAACCGCGCTGCAGCGGCGCGGCGACGGCGAGGTCTCGTTCCTGGTGCCGTCTGACGGCGGCAAGCGGGAAGTCGAGGTCAAGCTGCGAGACCGCTATGCCGTATCGCCCGAGGTCGCCAATGCGCTGCGGGCGCTGGCCGGCGTCACGCAGGTGGAGAACCTGTAAGACTCGGGCAACGGGGTTGCCGAGCTGGGCGGGTTCGACACCCGCCCGGCCCGCACGACGCAAGGCGCTTCGGGTCGAACCCTTTTAGAACAGACTGCCCTGGCGCCCCGTCGCCTGAGCCGGCGCCTTGCCGGCCTGCTTGGCTGGGCGCATCCGCGGAGCGCGGCTCGGTTCGCCGTCCTCCAGCGCTTCCACCGCTACGACGCCGTCGACGAGTTCGACCCCGAGCCGCGTGCCGGGCGCGATGCCGTTCGCGGTCCTGACCGGGCGACCGGTTTCGTCGCGGACCAGCGCATAGCCGCGGGCCAGCACGGCCCGGTAACCGAGGCTCGAGAGCAACTGGGCGAGCCCCAGCAGCCGTGCCGAACGGCGATCATGCGCCGCAGCGACGGAGCCGCGCAGGCGCTCCGCCAAGCCGACGAGACGATGCCGGCCGTTGCGGTTTTCCTGGGTCGCCAGGGCGGCCCGTGCCTTCAGGGCGGCGTTCAATCGGGCCGCAACGGTCTCGAACCGCTGGCGGCGTCGCTCGGCTGCGACCGTCGAGGAACGTCGCAGTCGAGCCTCGAGGCCATGAAGCCGTTCGACCGCGCGCCCGAGACGAGCACCCGGCGATTGCGCCCCAAGGCGGCTGCCGAGCCGGACCAGCGCCAATCGGCGCGCATCGACGCCGGCGCGAAGTGACGAGGGAAGCAGGGTCACGGCACGGTCGAGCCGTTGCTGCGGCACGGCCAGGAGCTCGGCGCCGGACGGCAGGGCCCGGGCGGTGGCACGCAACGCATCGCGCGCCCGGTCCAAACTTCGCAGCATCGCGGCACCATGCCGGCCTTCGAGGCTGTCGATCGCGACGGCGAGGTCGGCCCGGACGGGAACGCAGAGTTCGGCCGCTCCGGTGGGAGTAGGGGCTCGCAGGTCCGCAACGTGATCGAGCAGCGTCCAATCCGTCTCGTGGCCGACCGCGGAGATGAGGGGGATCTGGCTCCCGGCCGCGGCCCGGATCACGGCCTCGTCGTTGAACCCCCAGAGGTCTTCGAGAGAGCCACCGCCCCGGGCCACGATGATCACGTCCGGGCGCAAGCCCGCCGGGCGCGTTCCGGCCGTCAGCGCGTTGAAGCCCCAGATGGCCCGCGCCACCTCGTCCGCGCTGCCTTCGCCCTGAACCCGAACGGGCCAGAGCAGAACATGCCGCGGGAAGCGGCCTTCGATCCGGTGCAGGATGTCACGAATGACCGCACCGGTCGGCGACGTCACGACGCCGATGGTGCCGGGCAGGAACGGCAATCCCCGCTTGCGTTCCGCGTCGAAGAGTCCCTCGGCCGCGAAACGCCGACGGCGCTCCTCGACCATCGCCATGAGGGCACCGATCCCGGCCGGCTCGAGCGTCTCGATGATGATCTGGTAGGAGGATTTCCCCGGGAAAGTGGTGATCTTCCCTGTGGCCACGACCTCCATGCCCTCTTCGGGCTTGACCCGCATGCGGCCGAGGCTCGTCCGCCACACGACCGCGTCGATGCGGGCGCCTTCATCCTTCAGCGAAAAGTAGGCATGGCCGGAGGAATGCGGCCCGCGATAGTTCGAGACCTCCCCCCGGACCCGCACATAGCCGAACCGTTCCTCGACGGTGCGCTTCAGGGCGCCGGACAGCTCGCTGACGCTGACCTCGGGCACGTTGCCGAGCCGACCGCTCTCCTGGTCGGCGCCGGACGATACGGGATCGAAGATCGAGGGAGCATCGGCCCTGACCCGCGCTGCGGGCCGGCCTGTCGGTCTCGTGGCCATCGTGGCACGTTAGCACCGGACCCGGTGCCTGTCGCCCCGCTCCGCCGGCCCGGCCGCCGCGATCGAGCGGTGGCAGAGGCGTGCCCGAACGGGCTCGCCCAAGCTTCATCGCCGGCTCGAAACATGTCACAAACCCGGTTGCGGCGCGACCCGCGGCCGAGCCACCGGATCGAGTACTTGCCCAAGACGATGAATGTCCTTCTCCTCGGTTCCGGGGGACGCGAACACGCGCTGGCCTCCGCGATCGCGGCGAGCCCGAAGCTCGGCCGGCTCTTCGTGGCACCGGGCAATCCTGGGACCGCGGCGCTGGGTGTGAACGTGGCGATCGACCCGAACGATGCCGCGGCCGTCGTCGCCTTCGCGCGGCGCGACGGCATCGATCTCGTCGTGGTGGGTCCTGAGGCGCCGCTCGTGGCCGGCGTCGCCGATGCGCTGGACGCCGCCGGGATCGCGGTCTTCGGCCCCACCAGGGCTGCCGCGCAGCTGGAGGGCTCGAAGGGGTTCACCAAGGAACTGGCCCGCGATTGCGCCATTCCCACGGCGCGTTACGGGTGGTTCGACGAGGCCGACGCCGCCAAGCGGCATCTCGGAGCGGTTTCGTTTCCCATCGTGATCAAGGCCGACGGGCTCGCGGCCGGCAAAGGTGTCGTGATCGCCGATGGACGGGCTGAAGCCGAACGGACGATCGACTTCATGTTCGGCGGCGGTTTCGGAGCGGCCGGGGCTTCGGTCGTGATCGAAGACTACCTGCAAGGCACCGAACTCTCCTTCTTCGCGCTGTGCGACGGGACGCGGGCGCTGGCCTTCGGCTCGGCACAGGACCACAAGCGCGTCGGCGACGGCGACACGGGGCCGAACACCGGCGGCATGGGCGCCATCTCGCCCGCTCCCGTCATGACGCCTGCGCTCGAAGCCAGGATCATGAACGAGATCGTCGCGCCGACGCTGCGTGGCATGCGGGAACGGGGGACGCCGTTCAAGGGCGTGCTCTTCGCCGGATTGATGCTGACGGCGGCGGGCCCGCAATTGATCGAGTTCAACGTGCGTTTCGGCGACCCGGAGACCCAGGCGATCCTGCCCCGCCTCGACGAAGATCTTCTGACCCTGCTCGACCACACGGCGCGAGGTGTGTTGCAAGATGGCGCCGTCCGGTTCCGGCCGGAGGTCGGCGTGGCGGTCGTCGTGGCGGCGCGGGGATATCCCGATGCCCCCTTGAAAGGCACCGAGATCCGCGGGCTCGATCGCGTCGCGACGTCGCCCGGCGTCACCCTGTTCCAGGCTGGCACCCGGCTCGACGGCGGGCGGATCCTGGCCGATGGCGGACGGGTCCTGACCGTGACCGGTGTCGCGCCCGATGCCGCGGAAGCCCGATCGCGCGCCTATGCGGGCATCACGGCGCTGGACTGGCCGGAGGGTTTCTGCCGGACCGACATTGGGGCTGCGGCCAAGCGGCCACCATCGCGAGCGTAGCGAAGCGACCCAGGTGCATCTTCGATCAAGCGCTGGGCTGCTTCGTCGCTGCGCTCCTCGCAGGGACGAAGCAGGAAGCCGCAGCTCTTGAGTCGATCGGGCCGGAGGCCTAGCGCCCCTCCCGCACAGCTTTGAGCACGCTGACGCTGGCGCGCCCGTCGATCGGAACGCCGATCTTTTGCTGGTAAGACGCGATGGCCTGCCGGGTCTGGGTGCCGATGACGCCGTCCTGCTTGGCGATGTCGTAGCCCTTGCCGGCCAGGAGGCTCTGCAGTTCCCGGCGCTCGACCCGCGACAGGCCGGGGTCGTCGGTCGGCCACGGCGTCACGATGGGTCCAGCGCCGCGCAGTCGATCGGAGAGATGCCCGATGGCCAGCGCATAGACCTCGGCGGCGTTGTAGGCATAGATCGCGTCGAAGTTGCGCGTCACCAGGAAAGCCGGTCCGGCCCGCCCGGTCAGCAGGAGAAGCCCAGCCTCTTCGCTGCCCGACCCCAGCGCTTCGCCGTCGACTCGCGTCAGCCCGTGAGCGGCCCAGAACGACAGTGGATGCCGGTTCTTTCGACCGGTCGGGCCGGCATAGCCCGCCGGAAGCCTGACCTCGAACCCCCAGGGCAGGCCCGAGACCCAGCCGGACTTCTTCAGGTAATTGGCCGTCGAGCCCAGCGCATCCGGCACGGACTCGATGATGTTGGGATGGCCGTCGCCTTCCATGTCGATGCCGTTGCGCAGGAAGGTGGACGGCATGAACTGCGTGTGCCCGAACGCACCGGCCCAGGAGCCGACGAAACTGTCGGGCTTGACGTCGCCGTGCTGCAGGATTGTCAGGGCCGAGAACAGCTCGCTCTGGTAATAAGCGGGCTTGTGGCCGTAGCAACTCAGAGTCGCGAGAGACTGCACGATCGGGCGGTAGCCGAAGTTCTTGCCGAAATCCGATTCGACACCCCAGAGCGCCACCAGGATGTGCCGGTCGACCCCGAAGCGGGCCTCGATGCGGCGGAGCGCGTCGGCGTAACGGCCGAGCATGGCCTTGCCGTCGTCGACCCGTTCCTGATCGACGAGCCCCGCCATGTAGTCCCAGACCGGCGTCGTGAACTCGGGCTGCTCGTCTTGGAAATGCAGCACGTCGTTGGGTTCGAGGCCATTCGTTGCGGCATCGAAGGTCTCGGGTGTAACCCCATGCGCCGCGGCGGTCGACCGTAACGACTGAAGACAGGCGGGGAAATCGGACGCCGCCCGCGCGCCAGAGGGTTGAAGGGCTATGAGGCCGAGGGCACCGGCGGCACAGAGAAGGGTCGACCTCAAGGCATGCTCCCTGGTCCGCACGAAACGGACCAGGGATTTAGCGGATCTCGCCAGCGGTGGAAAGTCGGGCTCGGATCGCGCGAGGGCCCGGAAGGCTCAGGCCGCCTCGCCCTTTGCTTCTTCGTCGTCCGCCTCGACCTCGTCGACCGCGTCGCCCTGGGACAGGATCTCGTCGAGGCGGTCGGCGATGAGGTCGATCTGGTCGCGGGTGGCGCTGAACTCCAGGACGTGCCCTGCCTCATCCTCGATGTGCAGGCTGAACTCCTCGCCGGCTTCGGCGATGGTGAATTTTGCGAGCGTCTTCATATCGGCCATTGTCGCGGTCCCGGGTGTCTGATGCTCGGGTCAACGCCCGCATCCCGCACAGGTTGGCGCGACCTTTCGGCACTGGCCTGGCATCACGCCCAAGGGCGGGATTGCGCGGTTCGCTGCTCGAAACTGTCGATCTCCGCCGTCTTGGCCATGGTGAGGCCGACGTCGTCGAGCCCTTCGAGCAGGCAGTGCTTACGGAACGGATCGATGTCGAAATGGATGCTGCCGCCGTCGGGGCCGCGGATCTCCTGCGCCGCGAGATCGACCGAGATACGGGCGTTGGAGCCGCGTTCGGCATCGTCGAACAGCAGGTCGAGCTGCTCGGGCGTCACCACGATGGGCAGGATACCGTTCTTGAAGCAGTTATTGTAGAAGATATCGGCGAAACTCGTTGAAATAACACACCGAATGCCGAAATCGAGCAACGCCCAAGGGGCATGTTCGCGCGACGAGCCACAGCCGAAGTTGTCGCCCGCGACGAGGATCGTAGCACCACGAAAGGCGGGTTGGTTGAGCACGAAATCCGGATTGTCCGAACCGTCATCGTTGTAGCGCATCTCGGAGAAAAGACCGGAGCCGAGACCCGTGCGCTTGATGGTCTTCAGGTATTGCTTCGGGATGATCTTGTCGGTGTCGACGTTGGAGATCTTCAACGGGGCCGCGATGCCGCTGAGATGGTCGAACTTCTGCATGGGACTGCCTCGATCGGGCGAACGGATCGCTGCGTCTCATGCTGCTTTCTCGGCTTCCGGTCAACGTCGCGCGTCGGGGCCATTTCGGAGCCGTGCCCCGGCTCATTCCGTCGTCGTCGCCGCGGGCTTGTGCAGGGTCGCGGTGCTGACCCGTTCCAGCGGCCGCACGGCGGTGCCCGAAAAGCGATCCGTCGAGAGGTCGGTGGCGCGGCTGTTGAACCGCGAAGCGGAGCCGGCCGAGTCCGCTGTCGTCAGCGTCCCGAGATCAGCGCGGGCCGCGGGGCGGAGCGCCGAAACCGATGACCCGAGCCCGGAGCGCGACGTGTTGCTGCTGGCCGGTGTCGCGGCCGTGAGACTGCGGAAATTGGAGCGATCGAGCCGGGCCGCCACGAACTGGGGTCGCGCCACCGGCAGCGGCACGGAAGGACGCAAGGGGACCGAAGCCGCGTAGGACAGCAGATGCGGCGATGGAACGCCGCCGGGCTGCGCCAGACCCTGCGTGATGGCGGCCGGCAGATTGGCCCGGCCGATGTCACCCGTCGTCAGCGCCGCGATCGCGTCGCGATGCGCCGCGCCGGGCGTCGGGGCCCGATCGTTATGCGTCATCAGTTCGACGGGTCGGTTCGGGGGCAACGGCGTTTCCGGCCCCGCCGTCGCGAGTTCCATGGGTCGCCGTGGTGGCATCGGCGCCGCGAAGGACACGTCAGGCGTCTCTGCCACAAGGTGAGCCGACGACGCCTGAGCCACTGCGGGCTGCTCGACCACCGGAACGCCAGCCTCTGCCACCTGGTTCGTAGCCGCCGCATCCCGTGCGGCCGCCGCGTCACGCGCAGCCGCCGCATCCCGTGCGGCCGCCGCGTCGGCTTGCGCCTGTTGCGCTTGAGCGGCCTTGAGGTCGTTCTGGCGCTGCATTTCCTGCGCGAGGACCTGCTGGGCCTGCGCCGCGGAGGGTTCCGCCTGTTGAGGCGCCAGCGATGCCGTCTGCACCGGCACCTGACGGCCGCGCCGACGACCTGCGGGCTGGGTCGGAGCCGGGGCGACGGCCTCGGAAGCGGGCGTCACGTTCGAGAATGCGAAGCTGCGCATACCGGCATTCTTGCCGGCGGTGGCCTGCGCCTCGTCCGGGATCGTACCGACGGCATTGCGGTCGAGCGATGCTACGCGTTGCTGTGCGCCTTTGGCAGGCCGGCCCGAGCCGGAGTCGCGCTCGGCCGGGCCATCTCCCTCTTCATCGCCGCTGCCGCCGAACAGCCATGCGAAGAATCCTTTGGATTTGACTTCGCCGGCTGTTGGATAATTGAAGCTGTCGCCGCGCGCTTCGAGTTCCGCCCGCGCTTCCTCGTAGCCCGGAAGCGGTTGGCCGTTCGACGGGATATGAACGGTCTTGCCGTCGGGGAACAGCCGAGCCAACTGGTCGTAGCTCATGCGCGGCCAATGCCGCACGCCGCCGACGTCCATGTGCACGAAGGGCGTGCCGGCGGTCGGGTAGAAGCCGACGCCACCCCGCTGGAGCCGCATGGCGATTTCGCGGATGCGCGACATCGGCACATCCACGTAATGCTGGTCCATCGCCTTGCCGAGGATATGCTGCGAATGCTCGGCCACGGCCCTCGAGGCACGGCGTAGCATCGCATTGGTCTCGGGCGAGCGATAGGCCGACATGACCTCGATAGGCTGCTGGGATCCCGACTCGCGATAGACCTCCCAGATCGTATCGAAGAGCTTCGGATCCATCTTGGTCGCCTCTTCGCGCCGCCAATCGCGAAGAAACCAGTTCAGCTTCTGCAGGACCGCCGGATCGTACTGGCCGTCGACCATGAAGGTCGCGTCGATCGCTTCTTGCGTATGCGCGTGGTGGAGGTGGATGGTCCTCGTGTCGCCGTTGGCGATCGCGCTCTCGGTGGTGGCTGGCGCCAGGAGGATGATTGTTCCGGTCAAGGCTGCAAACACGCTCGGCAGCAATGATACGGCCCGAGGCCAGGTTGGCGGACGCCATCGTCTCAATGCGGAACTCGCTTGTTTGACGGCGTGGCTCAAAGGCCACGCGCAAGGACTGAGCGAACGATCGCCGAATTGCATTAACGGATCGTTGGCCTAACCGATGTTCGAATTCTCGACGAGGTCTCTGCCAGGAGCCCTCTGAACGACGTTTCACTCCCGTGGCGGCGGGCCACCCTGTCTCCTTACAGTCACGGCGTGGAAAAAAAAAGCCGTCAATACCGCCTTGTCGTTCGGTCCGCTACCCTGTCGCGAGTTCGCCGGATTGGCCGCTTCGCCTGCTGCCCACCATTGCATGTCGTCGCCTCGACGACGGAGTGGAGCGCCGCGCCGTTCCGGAGGCCTCAGCCGTCGAGCCCGAGGGCTGCCCTGACCTTGGCCGAATAGCCGTAGACGTCGTCGCGCAGGCGCAGCTCGCCGCCATCGTCCACGAATGCGGTGAAGTAGTTCACGTGAACCGGCATCGGGGTCGGGAGCATGATGGTTCGCTCGTCGCCGCCCACCATCCTGGCGATGCGGGCCTCGCTCCAACCGCGGTCCCGTCCGAGGATGACCTCGGCCAGCTTGAAGGGCTGATCGACCCGGACGCAGCCATGGCTGAGAGCTCGTTCGTCGCGCGCGAACAGCCCCCGCGAGTTCGTGTCGTGCAGATAGACCGAGAACCTGTTCGGGAACATGAATTTGATTCGCCCCAGGGCGTTGCTGTCCCCGGGAGGCTGTCGGACGAAGGTCTCGCCATTGCGCTCGACGGTCTCGTAGCCGTGATTGGCGAAATAGTTCGGATCCGCGGCGAGCTTCGGCATCATCTCCTTCCTCACGATCGAAAGCGGCACGTTCCAATAGGGGTTGACGATGATGAACTTCATCGTTTCGGAGAAGACGGGCGTCTGGTGGTCCGGCTTGCCGACGACCACGCGAGCATGGTGCAGGACGGTTTCGCCCTTGACGACGTCGAGCGAGAAATCCGGGATATTGACCGCGACATAGGTGTCGCCGAGATCGCGCGGCAGCCAGCGCCAACGTTCCATGTTCGCGACGATCTCGCTCTCGAGTCGCTTCGGGTTACCGCCCGACAGGCTCGCGACGGTCCGGGTCGTCAGCACTCCCGAGGCCGGCAGCCCATGGTGTCGCTGGTAATCGGCCACCGCGCCAGCCACCTGCGTATCGTAGACGAGATGGTCCTCGCGGGCTTCGCTCGCCGGGATGTCGAGGCCGAAGCGGGCTCGAACGAGCGGAACGCGCGCGTCACGCATGCCCGGCTTCAGCGCGGGACCGTAGGGGATCGGGCCGCGTTCGGCCATGTCGGACGTCTGCCGCAATTGGGCGAGCTTGGCCCGCAGCAGCGCGTAGCCCTTGTGCGGCGGGTTGAAGCCCCGCAGCGCCTCGCCCGGATTGGCCGCCTCTGCGACGCTGGCGAGAACGCGGGCCGGATCGGCGACTTCGGGCTTCGCCGCCACGAGCGGATCGATGCGGGCGGGGTCGACCCGCCCACCGCTGGCCTGCCGCCCGTAGTCGACGATCGCTTCCGACAGCGAGAGTTCGGACGCGGCAAGAGCCGTGGCCATTTCGCCATGCGGAACGACGACCGGATCGGCCCTCAAATCGAGACCGTCGGCCGCCGCATGATCGATGCGCGAGAGCAGCGCACGTGCGGCGACGTCGAAGCGACCTTCATCGACCCAAAGCGACGCGAAACCCCGATCGGCATAGAAGGCCGCGATCGCCTGACGCGCCTTGCGTCGGTTCGGGTCGGCGTCCACCCACTCTTCGATGACGCCCTGCAGGGTGGTGGCATCGAGAACAGGCGCTTCCGCCTCGACCGGCTGCTCGCCGGTGTCGTGGTTCGCCACGGGGATCGCTTCGGACCCGGATGGCTGTACGGGAGCGACGTCGCCGGGCAGGCGCGGCGACGAATAAAGGGAACCGGTTGGTTGTCCGGTGTCCTGGCCAGGCGCGGTCTCGCTGCGTGACGGCGGCGCCTCCGCGGTTCGAAGCCCCGTGTCCATCTCCGGCATGGGCATGTCGTCGGCTGTGGGAAGCGAACCGTCTCGCCTGGCCACCGTCGGAGCACTGGATTTCAGCACCACTCCGGGTTCGGCCGCCAGACGGGACAGTTCGGACTGGGCGTCTTCGCCCGGATCGAAGTCGCTGAGGTCAGGGAGTTCGGTCGTGTGGTGCGGCTTGCGATGCGGCTCCACGGCCTTTGCCGTGACCGGAAGGATGGCCGCACAGCCGAGCAGCAGGGCGGTGAGGCGGAGAGAAGCGGCCAGGCCGCGGTGCGCAGGCATCCCGATGCATCCTTACGTGATGACGCGAAGTCCGAACCCGATCGGCCGATGTCGGCCGGCCCGAGCCTCGTGCTCCCACCCTTCGCAGGCCGTCGCGTTGGACCTGCCTTTTCCGCATGAAGCGATGATGTCCGCCGCCGTCAGCTGAAGCGCCCCGATCGGTCGAATGCAACGCAATGCCGCGCAAGAGCGTGCTCAAGGAACCGGATTGTCCGGCAGCGTTGCCCGCGGATGACAGAGGCGGCATCCGCTCTTCGATGGCGATTCCGGAATGCCGCCGATCCTCGAAGTCCGAAGACCGCATGGGTCCGACCATCAGGCCGCGGCTTCGTCGCCTCCGTCGGCCTCGCCCTCGTTCAATCCGAAGTCCTTCATCTTCCGATAGAGCGTCGAGCGGCCGATCCCGAGCTTCCGCGCCATCTCGGACATTCGCCCCCGGTAGTGGTTGAGCGCGAAACGGATCAGGTCCGCCTCCATGTCCTCCATCTTGCGGACATCGCCGCAATCGTCGAGCAGCCGCAGGACGTTGGGATCGCGGATCTCGATCTTGACGATCTCGCGTTCCACCGCCTGCGGAAGCGCCGACGGGACGGGCGGGACCCTGACGTCGAACCCTTCGACCTGCGCCGCGATCTGAGGGAACTCGGCGATCGTGAGCTCGCCACCGTCGGTGAGGACCACGGCGCGGAACATGACGTTCTCGAGCTGCCTGACATTGCCGGGCCAGTCGTAGCGCGAGAGCAGCGACAGGGCTTCGGCCGAGATGCCTGTGACCTTCTTGCCTTCTTCGGCCGCGAACCGGGCCGCGAACCGCCTCGCGAGGTCGGCGACGTCGAGGCGCCGGGCCCGGAGCGGCGGAATCGTGACCGGGAAGACGTTCAGCCGGTAGAACAGGTCTTCGCGGAACCGGCCGCTCTTCACGAGTTCGATCAGATTCTGGTTGGTGGCCGAGATCAGCCGGACATCGACCTTGGTCGAACGCTTGGCACCGACCGGGTCCACTTCGCCTTCCTGCAGGGCGCGCAGGAGCTTGACCTGCGCCTCGAGGGGCAGTTCGCCGATCTCGTCGAGGAACAGCGTGCCGCCGTTCGCCTCGACGAATTTGCCGAGATGCTTTTCGGTCGCGCCCGTGAAGGCCCCCTTCTCGTGACCGAAGAGGATCGACTCGATCAGGTTTTCGGGCAGCGCGCCGCAGTTCACCGGCACGAAAGGCTTGCCCTTGCGGTCGGACCCACCCTGGATGGCGCGCGCCATCAGCTCCTTGCCGACCCCCGATTCGCCCTCGATCAGAACGGGGATCGTGGAGCGCGCAGCACGTTCGCCGAGCCGGATCGCTCGGCCCATGTCGTCGCTCTTCGTCACGATGTCGCGGAACGTGAGAACACCGGAGGCGCGCCGCGTCATCCGGCGCACTTCGTCTTCGAGCGCTTCGAAGCGGAGGGCGTTCTTGATCGAAACGGAGAGCCGCTCGGCACCGACCGGTTTGACGACGAAATCCGTGGCGCCGGCCCGCATGGCCGAGATGACCGTGTCGATGGTTCCGTGTGCGGTCTGCACGATGGCCGGGACCGTGACCTTGCGCTCTCGCATACGGGCCAGGACCGTCATGCCGTCGACCTCGGGCATGACGAGGTCGCAGATCAGCAGATCCACGCGCGGCAGGTCCGGGGCTTCGAGCCGGGCCAAGGCCGCCGCACCGCCGTCGAGGACTTCGGCGCCGTAGCCGAAGCGACGCACCATGGCTTCGAGCAGGCGGCGCTGCACAGGGTCGTCGTCGACGATCAGAATGGTAGCGGTCATGCTTCCCCGAAGCGGCGGGTCAGCGGGCCGCTCGCAACGCTACCCTGGCCATCCAGGGTAAATGCCCTCTTAACGTTGCGGAACCTTTAGCCGCGCGGCGCTGGTTTTCGCCGGTTCCGGCGGGCCCGTTCCGGGGTGATCCCCCTTCCCGGCGGCGCTTGCGGCAGGAGCCTCGCGACCGTGGGTCTCCGGGCAGCAGCGATTTGCCCCCGTGACGGCACGCTCGGATGGGCCTATCAGGTCCGCCGCCGCTGTGTTGCGGGAGGCCGCGCATCGTGGTCGCCGCATGAGGCCGGGCCTTCGGGTCCACAGCACAGGAACCCTCATCACGATGACCCTGCTTCGCCGTCGTCCCGCCTTTCATCAGGCCCGTGCCGTCGCGGTCGCGTCAGCCTCGGGCGCCGTCCCGAGCTGGGATCTCGCCGATCTCTACGCGGGCATGGACGCGCCGTCCTACGCGGCCGACCTCGCCGACGCGGAGCGCGACGCGGAGCGTTTCGCGACGACCTATCGGGGTCAGCTGCCGACGATCGCGGAGGCCCGAGACGGCGGCCAGCGTCTGACCGAAGCCATCGAGGCCTACGAGCGGCTGGAGGAGGTGTTGGGCCGCGCCGCCTCCTTTGCCCAGCTCGTCTATACCGAGGACACGTCCGACCCTGCCAGGGCCAAGTTTCTGGCCGACGCGCAGGATCGTGTCACGACGGTCTCGTCGAACCTCCTGTTCTTCGTGCTGGAGCTCAACGGTGTCGCCGACGCGGTCCTCGACCGCCTGGCCGCGCAGGATCCGCTGTATCGCTACAAACCGTGGCTCGACGACATCCGCAAGGATCGTCCCCATCAGCTCGAGACCAAGCTCGAACAGCTGTTCCACGAAAAAGCCGTCACGGGCCGTTCGGCCTGGACCCGGCTGTTCGACGAAACCATCACGGCCTTGCGCTTCGATGTCGACGGCGAGGCGTTATCGCTGGAGCCTACCCTGAGCCTCCTGCAGGATGCCAAGCCGGAGCGGCGGGAGGGCGCCTCCAAAGCCCTGGCCGAGACCTTGGGCCTGCATCGGCGCACCTTCGCGCTGATCACCAATACGCTGAGCAAGGACCTCGAGATTTCGGATCGCTGGCGCGGTTACGACGACGTGGCCGATTCGCGGCATCTGTCGAACAGGGTCGAGCGCGACGTCGTCGACGCGCTCGTGTCGGCCGTCGAGGCGGCGCATCCGCGGCTCTCGCATCGCTACTACACGCTGAAGGCGCGCTGGTTCGGCCGCGAGACCCTGAACCACTGGGACCGCAATGCGCCTCTGCCCCAGGCGCCTCTCCCGACCGTACCCTGGACCGAGGCGCGCGACACGGTGCTCGATGCCTACCGGAGCTTCTCGCCGGAGCTCGCGAGCCTCGCGAAGCGGTTCTTCGACGACCGCTGGATCGATGCGGCCGTGCGGCCCGGCAAGGCACCCGGCGCTTTCTCGCATCCCACGGTGCCGAGCGTGCACCCTTACGTTCTCATGAACTACCAGGGTCGGCCGCGCGACGTCATGGTGCTGGCCCATGAGCTGGGCCATGGGGTCCACCAGATGCTGGCCGCGCCCCAGGGTGCCCTGATGGCCCCCACACCCCTGACGCTCGCGGAAACCGCTTCGGTGTTTGGTGAGATGCTGACCTTCCAGTCGCTCCTGTCCCGTGCCCCGAGCCCGCAGGCCCGCTTCGGCCTACTCGCCGCCAAGGTCGAGGACATGCTGAACACGGTCGTGCGGCAGATCGCCTTCTACAGTTTCGAGCGCAAGGTCCACGAGGAGCGCCGGTTGGGCGAACTGACGGCCGACCGCATCGGCGAACTCTGGATGTCGGTGCAGGGCGACAGCCTCGGGCCCGCGATCAGGCTCGGACCGGGCTACGAGGTGTTCTGGGCCTACGTGCCCCATTTCGTGCACTCGCCCTTCTACGTCTACGCCTATGCGTTCGGCGACTGCCTGGTGAACTCCCTCTACGGCGTGTTCAGGACGTCGCCGGAGGGCTTCGCCGAGCGGTATTTCGCGCTGCTCCGGGCCGGAGGCACGCAGCACCACAGCGAACTGCTGAAGCCCTTCGGCCTCGACGCGCATGACCCGAAGTTCTGGACCATCGGGCTCGGGGTCATCGAAGGCCTGATCGACGAGTTGGAGCGCCTGCCTGCGCCTTAGGTCACGATCCCTCACGCTGGGAGCGAGCTAGAGGCTCCGATCAGTTGAGCACGCGTCTCACGTGCGGGCTGTCGAGCGAAAAGGCCGGAATTTCGACCTCGAAGCTTCGCCCGGCCTGGTCGGCCATGCGATAATGGCCGGACATCACTCCCGAGGGTGTCGTCAGGGGGCATCCCGACGTGTAGCGGAACGTGTCGCCGGGGTTCAGCACCGGCTGTTGGCCCACGACACCGAGGCCGCTGACGGTTTCGACCTTGCCGACGCCGTCCGTGATCACCCAATGGCGCCCGACGAGCTGCACGGTCTCGCGACCGAGGTTGGCGATCTCGATCGTATAGGCCCAGAAGAAACGGCCCTCCTCGGGTTCCGACCTGTCGGCCAGGAACTCGGGGATCACCGTGATCTGGATATCGCGGGTAACGGCTGCGTACATCGGACGCCCGGCGTTGGCGAAACCGACACTATGCCGGAACGCCGGTCCGGCGTCACCTCCAGGGTCACTCGGCCGCCGCAGCTTTCGGGATCCGGCTTTCGACGAGATCCAGCGCGCGGTCGAGGTCTTCGATGAGATCGTCGACATCTTCGAGGCCGACCGAAAGACGCAGCATCCCTTCCGAAATGCCGAGGCCCTCGCGGACCTCTCGCGAGAGGCGCTGATGGGTCGTCGTGGCCGGGTGGGTGACGAGGCTCTTCGCGTCGCCGAGATTGTTCGAGATGCCGATGATCTCGAGCGCGTTGGCGGCCCGAAACGCGGCCGCCTTGCCGCCCACGACCTCGAACGCCACCAGCGTTCCGCCGCCCTTCATCTGGCGACGCGCGAGGTCGGCCTGCGGATGATCGCTGCGGCCCGGGTAGAAGACCTTCACGATGGCGGGATGCCGCGCCAGCGTGTCGGCGATGCGGGCCGCGGCCGTCACCTGGGCCGAGACCCGCACCTGGAGCGTCTCGAGCCCTTTCAGCAGCACCCAGGCGTTGAAGGGCGACATGGCGGGGCCGGTCTGCCGCAGCAGATTGTGGACATGGGTGTCGATGAAGCTCTGGCTCGCGAGGATCACGCCGCCGAGGCAGCGCCCCTGGCCGTCGATATGCTTCGTAGCCGAATAGACCACGCAATCCGCCCCGAGCGCCAAGGGGCTCTGAAGCAGCGGCGTCGCGAACACATTGTCGACCACCAGCGTCGCCCCGCCCGCGTGGGCGATCTCGGCCACGGCCGCGATGTCGACGAGTTCGAGCGTCGGGTTCGTCGGGCTTTCCAGGAACAGCGTCTTGGTCTCGGGCCGCATGGCGGCGCGCCACTGGTCGAGGTCCGCGCCGTCGACCAGCGTCGAGGCGACGCCGAAACGCGGCAGCAGGTCCTCGACGATGTAGCGGCAGGAGCCGAAAAGCGCCTTTGCGGCAACGACATGGTCGCCGGCTCTCACCTGGCCCATGAGCGAAGCCGTCACGGCCGCCATGCCGCTGGCGGTCGCGCGCGCCGCCTCGGCTCCTTCGAGCAGCGCCATGCGGTTCTCGAACATGGCGACGGTCGGGTTCGAAAAGCGGGAATAGATGAAGCCCGGCTCTTCGCCCTTGAAGCGGGCCTCGGCGGCTTCGGCCGTGTCGTAGATGAAGCCCTGGGTCAGGAACAGTGCCTCCGAGGTCTCGCCGAACGGCGTGCGCATCGTGCCACCGTGGACGAGGCGCGTGGCGGGGCGGTGGGAGGCGGTCTTGTCGATCATGGGGGGTCCTGAAAACGTCAAGGCTTTGTTCTACGCGATGAGCTCGATGAGACAAGGGGTTTGGAGTGGAAAAAAGAACGTACCGTTCGTTTTTTCATTCCACCCAATCCTGTCTCGATGATCCTCGGCGATGCTCAGCGGATCGCCCGCACGGGTCCGGAGTTGCATCGAGCTCATCGGAAGCCGGCCGGCTTGGCGTCCGGCTCGGAACCGCGTAGGTCGACCAGCGTAGCGCCTCACGCCGAGGGACCCGATACCATGACTGAACCCGAGGGCTTCGCGCCGGGTCTGCTTGCTGCCCACCAGATCGAAACGCTCCTCGCGTCGGGCGCCATCACCTGCTCGGCCGCGCCCGCGGATACGGCTCCCATCCTGCAGCCCGCGAGCCTGGACCTCCGGCTGGGACGACGGGCATGGCGCGTCCGCGCCAGCTTCCTGCCGGGGCAGGGCCGCAGCGTCGTGGACGGGATCGGTGCCCAGGCGGCGGACGAGATCGACCTCTCGTTGGGCTGCATCCTGGAGCCCGGTACCGTAACGGTCGTGGAACTCGACGAGCGGCTCGACCTCCCCACGAACCTTCGGGCTGCGGCGAACCCGAAGAGCTCGACGGGGCGGATCGACGTCTTCACCCGGATCATCGCGGACCGGGCTCGCCGGTTCGACACGATCGAATCGGGCTATGCGGGCCCGCTCTACGCCGAAGTCTCGCCTCGCACCTTTCCGGTCCGCGTGCGCACCGGATCGCGGCTGGCGCAGATCCGCTTTTCGGCCGGCGATGCGCGGCTCGACGACGAGGGTCATCGCGCGCTGCACGCCGCATCCCCGCTGGTGGCGGGCGGCGAACCGGTGATCGCGGGCGGCGTCGCGGTGTCGATCGACCTCAGCGGCTTCGAGGCCTCCAATCTCGTGGGCTACCGGGCCAAGCGCCATACCGGCATCATCGACGTCGATGTGGTGGGCCGCCTAGACCCTCGCGACTACTGGGAGGAGATCCACCTCCGCAACCGCAAGGAGTTGATCCTCGATCCCGGCGAGTTCTACCTCCTCGCCTCGAAAGAGGCGGTGCGCGTACCGCCAAACCATGCGGCCGAGATGACGCCCTTCGATCCGCTGGTCGGCGAGTTCCGGGTCCACTACGCGGGCTTCTTCGACCCCGGCTTCGGCGACGCGGAGGCGGGTGGCGCGGGATCGAGGGCCGTGCTCGAAGTCCGCTCGCGCGACGTGCCCTTCGTTCTGGAAGATGGGCAGATCGTCGGCCGTCTCGTCTATGAACGCATGTCGGAGCGGCCCCTGACCCTCTACGGTGCCGGTGCCGGCTCGAATTACCAGGCTCAGGGCCTGAAGCTGTCGAAGCACTTCGCGAAGATGTAACGTTGTTCGCCGCAACGGAGGATGAGGCGAGGACGGCAGAGACCGCGATGCGAACCAAGCCTCAGCAGCGTTTCGGTAGTAAACCTGGGTGTTCCCCGGCCGAAACGGGCATAGGTTCTCGTCCATGAGTGAGACCAGAGCACCATCCCCATTCGACCCGAACGATCGGCAAGTCCTCGTCGGCTTGGGCAATCGCCATGTCCTCTTCGGGTCCGGTGCGACGCTTCGCGATGCTCCCCGCCTCGGGCCCGCGGATGTGAAGACGCGCTTCAAACGCGTCGGCAGCGAACGTGAGGGTGTCGAGGCCCGCATTGTCGAGAGTCTGGTCGTGGAGGGCTTGGGGGTGCGCGTCGTCGAGAACCGGGAGTTCGGCGATGTCGAGCTCGTGGCTCCTGGCGGGCAGACGACGCTGGTCGACATCAAGGCAGGCGACCGCTCATTTTCGGGCATCGATCTTGGGCGCGCTTGGTCGAATTCGGTCGGGCCGAGGACAGGCGCGAGCCACGGGCGCGTTAAGCACGCTTGGTTATTCCTCTCGGAGAGGATCGAAGAGGATTCGGTCAGAAAGCAACTCGACTTGGTCTTCTCTGCCAGCGATGACGTGATCAGGACCTTGAACAAGCAGTACACGGTCAGAAACGAATCTGCCCCCGACGACAGGAAGCTGCCGCCAGACGAAAGATCCACCCGGCTTGATCGGGGAATGGGAGAGACTCGTGGATCGATTCTAGCCGATCGCCGCCAAGCTGCTCAGCGCCCGCTAGCTAAGCTAAATCCCGCGTCGGAACCGCATCGGGCCGGTGTAGCCGGTGATCACCAGGTCGGGGCCATCGAGGCTCCAGCGAGGCTGAGAGTGCAGGCCGATCAGGAACTTCCGCTCTCGCGTCGCGATCGCGGCATCGCACGCCTTGCGGGTGACCGCGATGGCACTCGCCAAGAGTTTCTGACCCCGCACGGGATAGAGCTCCATCGCGAAGGTGTTGCAGCCCGCGAAACCCGTGGCGTGCCACTTGTCGTCGAGCGAGAAGCTCGGCGGATCGCCGACGACCGGCTTGTCGTCGAAGCGCGAGAGCGTCCAGGTGACGTTGACCGGGAAGCTTGGCTCGGGCCTCGACAGCGAAACCGCGTCGCGCGGCGGCCCGCGATGCAACAACGACGCTTCGGCGGAGGTCGACAGCGCGAGGCACGCCGCCACAACCGCCGAGCCGCGAAACCCATGCCTCATCCGATCCGGTCCACGAGCTTGTCGTAGAGAGGGTTGCGGGCCGCGAAGACGTAATCGAGGGCAGCCACTGCCACGTGGCTCGCCCCCTCGCCGATCAGCCAGTCCGCGAGATCCGGCACGCGGGCCTTGGCGCAGTGGAGCACGAGGCGGCCCTCGTCGCGGCCGAACAGCTGGGCGCCGAAGGCATCGAGCGCGCCCGGCTCGACTTCGGGCACACCCTCGGGGAAGAGCGCCCGCACCTCGCGCGAGGTGCGCGCCTGCTCTTCGGCCGCGATCCGGGCCAGGATGACGCGTGCCGTGGCGCGCTGCCGTTCGCCCCAGCTCGCCTTCAGCGATGCGACGAGGTTGGCCTCCGACCGCAGGATGACCCCGTCGTCGAGCACCTTCAGCGCATTGGCCTCGAGGGTTGCGCCCGTCGTCGTGATGTCGACGATCAGCTCCGCGCCGCCGGCCGCGGGTGCCCCCTCGGTCGCGCCGAGGCTTTCGACGATCCGGTAATCGGTCACGCCGCGTTCGGCGAAGAACCGCCGTGTCAGGTTCACGTATTTGGTGGCGACCCGCATGCGGCGCCCCCGCCGCGCGTGGAACGTCGCCGCCACGTCCTCGAGATCCGCCATGCCGCGCACGTCGATCCAGCCGCGGGGAACCGCCACCACGACATCGGCATTGCCGAAGCCGAGCGGCGCCAGGAAGGCGACGCGCTCTTCCGTGCCGGGAATCGATTCCCGCAGGAGATCTTCGCCCGCCACGCCGAAATGCGCCTGTCCGTCGGCGATCTGCCCGACGATCTCGGACACGGGCAGGAACGCGATCTCGAGACCGTCGAAGCCGCTGAGCCGGCCGCGGTAGTCACGGTTGCCACCGTTCTGCACGAGCTTCAGTCCGGCTCGGGCGAAGAACGCGAAGGCGTTTTCCTGGAGCCGTCCCTTGGAGGGCACGGCCAGGACGAACGGCGTCTCGGCGCTGCTCACGCCCGGGTCTCCGCCGCATCGAGGCGATCGATCCAGATCGCGGCGCCGACAGCCGGCACCGGGGCTACACTCCCGAGTGCCTGCGCCAGCCGGTCGTAGCGGCCCCCGCCGATCACGGGGCCTTCCGGGCTCGCCCCATGGGCCTCGAAGACGAAACCGGTGTAGTAGTCGAGGTTTCTGGCGAAGGCGGTGCGGAATGCGAGACGGCCGAGATCGATGCCTTGCGCGGCCATGAAGCCGCTGCGTTCGTCGAAGAGGTCTAGCGCCCGGTCGAGGTCGAGGCCGGCGTCGCGCGCCAGGGCCCGCAGGGCGCCCGAGGCTCGGTCCGGCTCGCCCGCGACCGCAAAGAACTGATGGAGGACGGACCGCAGTTCGTCGCTGAAACCGGGGGCCGTACCTTGGGCGACCTGGGAGAGGAACCGGTCGGCGATCTCGCCGATCGAACGGCCACCGACCGTCGATATGCCGGCGATGGACAGCAGGTCCTCGACGAAAGCGTGCGCATCCTTGCCGTCGGCACCCGAAAGTGCGGCCAGAAGGCCGGAATGCGCCGACGGACGTGCCGGTGCTCCCTGCAGCAGGGCATCGAGACCCGCGCCTTTCTCGAGGCCGCGCTTCAGCCGTCGGCGCCAGACCGGCGGGAGATCGATCGCATCGAGGAGGGTCGCGACGAGGCCCGTATCGCCGGTGGCGACTCGCTCGATCCTTGTGCCGACCCGTTCCACGGCCTCGATGGACAGGGCCAGGATCTCCGCATCCGCGGCCGCGGTGTCGGTTCGGCCGAAGCTCTCGAGTCCCGCCTGGATGAACTCGCCGGAGCCCTTCGACCGCATGCGGAACACCGGCCCGCAATAGCTGTAGGACGCCGGAGCGCCGGCCTCCGCCGAGGCCAGATAGGCGCGCGCCGCGGGGATCGTATATTCCGGCCTGAGGCAGAGCTCGGCCCCGGTGGCGTCCGTCGTGAGGTAAAGACGCGCCCGGATGTCCTCGCCGCCGAGATCGAGGAAGGTCGCGGCCTCCTGCAGCAGCGCTGGCTCGATCCTCTCATACCCCGCCTCGCCCAGATGCCGCAGAAGAGCCGCCCGCAGGGCACCAGGGGCGAAGCCCGGCTCTTCGGACATGGCGCTCGACACGGCTTTGTTCACGAGGAGGTCCGGGGCTGATCGATCGATGGGTGCGGGGCATGCGTCCCACTTGTAGCAATGCCGCGGAGCCGACGCGACCCCTATCGCGCGCGACGGTGAACGGACCGGCCGTGGTCCAGAAGCGGCCGCGACCCGCGAAAGCGGGCAGGGGCTTGCCTCGCGCTCGCATCCGCGCTTTCTGGAGCCGATGCGCGAGAGGGATCGGGATC
>CAXUOD010000001.1:57606-60207 GCA_964252585.1 uncultured Lichenihabitans sp.
ACATCGAGCAGGTCGTCCGCCTCGACGAGAAGATTGCTCACCGATTGGCGGACTACCGCCTTCAGGATGGATCGACGGTGGCGATTCGCGCCGCTGCTCTTTCGGGACTGCCCGGCATCGCGACCGATCTTCCCGATGCCGAGGCGCCGATCTGGCTCGCGATCGATCGTCTGGTGCGGATGGCTCCCCCCAACCCCCCGCCGGACCTCGCGCCGTGGTTTCTGGCGCCGGTCGATCCGATGGCGCCTCCCGTCGTGCTGCGGGAGCGCCTGCAGGGCGTGACGGCGGTCGAACGCGGCGCGCTTATCGCGGCCGATCGGGCCGCAGAGGAGGACTTCTCGCCCAGTCCCGTTGCTGCTTCGACAGGCGAGGCCGAGACCGAGAACCGCATCCGCTTCGACCTGCGGCTTCGTCTCGACGATCACACGGGGCTCGAAGCAAAGCTTCAAGGCTGGCTTGCAACTAGCTGGAAGGATTGGGCGAAAGCGGAATCGGTCAAGCGCAACACGATCGCGATCTATGGCCAGGTCTACCATCTGCACCAGCTGCTCGAACGCGGCGGGCAGGAGAGCGCCGTCGAGGTCGTGTGGGGCATCGGCACGGTGCGGTGGGAGCGCGACGGCCGCAGGATCGAACGGCCGCTGATCGAGTGCGGAGTGGAGATCGAGCTCGCGGCCGACGGCCGCCTCACGGTTCGCCCGACGGGCGCCGAGCCGCGCGTCGACCTCACCCCTTACGAGTCGATGGGCTGCAGCAACCTCGCGTCGCTCGAAGAGCTCGCGCGTCGCGAGATCCTTCGCACGGAGGCCGAGGACGGCATCTCGCCGTTTCGGCCGGAGAGCTTCGAGCCGCTGCTGGCGGCTGCGGCGACCCGGCTCGCCGCCGAAGGTGTGTACCGGCGCGACGAAGATCCGGCGGCGGACGCCAGCGGACCCGTAATCACGGGTGATTGGGTGTTCTTTGCCCGACCGCGGTCGCAACACGTGGTCCTCGACGATATCGCCCGCTTCCGGGGCGCGGCGCGCGGCGGCGTTGCCATCGCGGGGCTGGCGGAGCGGCTCGTCACGCCGCCTGCCGAGGCGGTCTCGACAGCCTGGGAGCCGCTCGCCGATCGCCTCGGCGAGATCGGCGAGCGTGAGGTCGTGCCGGAGGGCGACCCCGGCTTCGGCGACGTCTTCTTCCCGAAACCCTTCAACGACGACCAGGTCGCCATCGTGGCCCGCCTGTCGAAAGTCGATGGCCTCGTGGTGCAGGGACCGCCCGGCACGGGCAAGACCCACACGATCGCGAACCTCATTTGCCACGCCTTGGCGCTCGGGCAGCGCGTGCTGGTCGTCTCGCGCGGCGAAGCGGCCCTGAGCGTGCTCCGCGATCAGCTCCCCGAGAAAGTGAGGCCCCTCACGATCGCGATCCTGTCGAGCGAGCGCGCCGGCATGCGGCAGATCGAGACGGCGATCCGCGAGATCCAGTCGGTGGTCGAGGAGAGTCGTCCCGAGATCCGTCTCTCCGCGGTCCGCCGCTGCGAGGCGGAGATCCTGAAGATCCGCCAAAGGCTGACGGCGATCGATCGCGAGATCGATGCGATCGCAGCGCCGCAATCCATGCCGCTCGGGCCGGGCGGCGAATGGCCGGCCGACCTCGCGCGACGCGTGGGTAGCCACCGCGCCCGACAGGCCTGGTTCCAGGACGCGCCGGAGCTCTTCTCGGCCGATTGCGGGCTCGCCGACCCGGATTTCGAGGCCTTGCGCAGGGCACGGGCGGCGGTCGGCTCCCTCCTCGACCACGTCGACGCTGCCCTCCCGGAGCGTCGCGGCCTCCCCTCGAGCGAGGATGTCGCCCGGTGGCACGAGAATCTGCTGGATGCCCGCCGCTCCGCTCTTGAGGCAGCGCGCGGTCCGGCGTCGGGATTGCGCGTCGCCCTCGAACAGGTGGAGGCGGCATCCCGTCTGGCGCGGAGCCTCCGCGACCTTGCGGCGGCGACGGAGGCCCTGACCCGTCAGGCATGGCTGTTGCCGCATGTGGCGGCGCTGCTGAACCGCGACCCCTCGCCGTCCGCCGTGCGTCTCCGACACATCTGCGACGTTCAGCGTGCCGAGGAGGCCGAGCGGGTGCGCCTGTTTCCTCTCGGTATCGACCTGCCGCCGGAGCTCGCGGGCGACGACGAGGCGTTGGCCGCGGTCGCGCGTGCCGCCCGCGGCGAACGGCCATGGCCGCGCCTGTCGCTCGGCCACAGTGTCGCGAAGGAAATCGTTGCGGCGGTGCGCGTCGGGGGCCTCGTGCCCGATCCCGAAGGCTGGCGCGCCGTCGAGGCGCAACTGGCTTTCGATCGTCGCAAGCAGGTCTCGACGGCAGCGTGGCGCGACTACATCCAGGCTGCCGGCGTCGCGGCCGCCGACGATGCGGGGACTCCCGCCCCCCTGTCGCGTCTTCTCGCTCAGGTCGACTTCGTTCGCGACGGCCTTGCCGAGCTCGCGAGCCGGAGCCGCGGCGGGCGCCCAGGATCTCGTTTGTTTCGCTCGGCTGTCCAAAAGCGCTGGTCGATAGCGAACGCATCATCACGCAGCTCAGGGCGGAAGGCTACGAGCTCGCACGGCATCACGC
>CAXUOD010000001.1:60217-78811 GCA_964252585.1 uncultured Lichenihabitans sp.
GGCGGTCGACGGCGAACTCGCGCGAGCTTTGTCCGACCAGATCGACGCTGCCGCGGCCGCGGCCCGGGCCGCTTCGGTCAAGGGCGAGATCGCGACCACGGCCGTCCGGTTCGAAGGCCGGGATCGGACTTCGTCCATGGCGCGGCAGTTCCTGCGCGACCTCGTGGGGCGGGACGACATCCCGGCCGGAAGGGTCGAAGCCATCTGGGGTGGCCTGCTCGACCGCATTGTCGCGGTGGAAGCTCTGGCGGGGAGCTTCGCCGAGCTGCGCCGTGGCACCTCGGCCATCGCGGCGGCGGGGGCACCGCTTTGGGCCGCGAAGCTGTTGGCGGAGCCGGAGACGGATGGCGCGACGCTCGTTCCGCGGGACTGGCGCGACGCCTGGGACCTCGCCGTCGCGGAGCGCCGGCTCGCCGCGATCGACGGGCGCGAGGCTCTGCGAGCCTTGTCGCGTGAGCGGGACGCCAACGATCGCCGCGGCCGCAAACTCTTCGTGGAACTCGTGCGCGAGCGCGCCTTCCTGGCCCTCGAACGCCGATTGTCGCCGCGGGTCAAATCGGCACTGGTCGAGTACGTCCGGGCGTTGGGCCGGCTCGGCAAAGGCACCGGCAAGGGGGCAGGGCGGCACCGTCGCGCAGCCCGCGACGCCATGGCACGGTGCTACGATGCCGTGCCGTGCTGGATCATGCCGACCTGGCGCGTCGCCGAACAGCTGCCCGCCGATTTCGCGGCGTTCGACCTCGTGATCCTCGACGAAGCATCGCAGTCCGACGTCACCGAACTGCCGGCCCTGCTGCGCGGCCGCAAGATCCTCGCGGTCGGCGATGACCGGCAGGTGAGCCCGACTCCACCCTTCGTGAGCCAGGGCAAGATCGATCAGCTCCGCCAGCACTACCTGCGCGACCTGCCCTACCGCAGCCTGCTCGAGCCGGGCGAGAGCCTCTACGACCTGATGCGGGCCGTGTTTCCCGACAGCCGCCTGATGCTGAAGGAGCATTTCCGCTGCGTCGAACCGATCATCCGTTTCTCGATGCAGTTCTATCCCGAGAAGCTCCTGCCGCTGCGCATCCCGACCGCGGCGGAGCGGATGGACCCGCCGCTCGTCGACATCTTCGTGCCGCACGGCACCCGCGACGGCGCCCGCAAGATCAACCCGGCCGAAGCCCACGTCATCGTCGACGAGATCGCCCGCCTCGTGGCCGAGCCCAAGAACCGGGGTCGCAGCATCGGCGTCATTTCCCTCATCGGGACCGAACAGGCCGAACTCGTTCGCGTGATGCTGACGGAGCGCATCGGCGAGGAGGCGATGCAGCGGCACGCCGTCCTCTGCTCGAACAGCGCCGGCTTCCAGGGCAACGAGCGCGACGTCGTATTCCTGTCCATGGTGGCGGACCGCTCCCGGCGGAACACGCTCACCATGCTGCGCTACGAGCAGCGCTTCAACGTGGCGGCGTCTCGCGCGCGGGACCGGCTCGTGCTGGTGCGCTCGGTCGAGCGCCAGGACCTCGCCTCGGCGGATCTCAAGGCACGGCTGATCGCCCACTTCGAAAATCCGATGCCGGCCCATGCGGACCCGGTCGAGGATCTGGCTGCGCTGTGCGATTCGGACTTCGAGCGCGACATCCTGGGCCGGCTGGTGGCGCTCGGCTACCGGGTCGTGCCGCAGGTCGGGTCGGAGGGGTTTCGCATCGACCTCGTGGTCGAGGATTTCGAGGGGCGCCGCCTCGCGGTCGAATGCGACGGAGACGGGTTCCACGGTCCGGAGCGATGGCGCGACGACATGCGGCGGCAGCGGATCCTGGAACGTGTCGGCTGGCGCTTCTGGCGGTGCTTCGCGTCGAGCTTCTATCGCGATCCCGAGGCCGTGATGACCGACCTCGTGGCGACTCTCGACCGCGAGGGGATCGCCACCGTTCTCGGCTCGTCGGGCTCTGCGGCGGCCGCACGTCTCGTCGAGCACCGCGTCGCCGAGGCGCCTGCGGTTCTGTTCGATGTCCTGCCGGTCGCCGAGTCGGCCGGTCGCATCGGCATCGGCGATCGCGTGGCGCTGCTTTATCCCGACCGTCGGCGTCTGACCCTGCGGCTGACCGACGGCGCCGACGACCCTGCGGGCGGGCTGCTCTCGGTCGCGACGCCGCTGGGAGAAGCCGTGGCGCGGTCGGAGGAGGGCGACGAGATCGAGATCCCGGATGCAGGCGGCCAACCGACCCGCATTCTGGTCGAAGCGGTCGAGAAAGCGGCGTGACGCTCGTTCCGCGTCAGGCCGTGCCGATGTAGTCGAGCATGGCCTGCCGCTCGGTCTCGATCTCTTCGATCCGATGCTTCACGAGATCGCCGATGGAGACGAGGCCGGTCAGCCGACCCTGCCGCACCACCGGGATGTGGCGGAACCGCCCCTCCGTCATGCGCTCCATCAACTCATGGACACTCATGTCCTCGCTCGCCGTGACGACGCGGGAGGTCATGTGCTTCGAGACCGATTCATCGAGCGATGCGACGCCGGCGCGGGCCAGGGCCCGCACGACGTCCCGTTCGGAGAAGATCCCGAGCACGATGCCGTCGGCCCCTGTCACCACGACGGCGCCGATCGACTTCTCGTGCAGGGTCTGGGCGACTTCCCGCACCGTGCGGTGTGGCGCACTTGTCACCACGTCGCGGCCCTTTTGCGACAGAATCAACGATAAGCTCATGATCCCCTCCCATCCGCCGCCTCTTTCCCGAAACGGGCAGGTCGGCTTATGGGGTCGAGCATGATCCCGGATCGGGAGCGCCGCAAGCGGGCTCTTCACACGGGGTTACGGAGGAAAGGACCTTCTCCCGCCAGCGGGAGAAGGTCTCGCGCCGCGTCGGGTCGTCGCTCTCTCAATGCGCCAGGATCGCCAGAAGCAGCAGCGCCACGATGTTGGTGATCTTGATGGCCGGGTTCACGGCCGGGCCGGCGGTGTCCTTGTAGGGATCCCCGACCGTATCGCCCGTCACCGAGGCCTTGTGGGCCTCCGAACCCTTCATGTGGCGCACCCCGAGCTTGTCGACGAAGCCGTCCTCGAAGCTCTTCTTGGCATTGTCCCAGGCGCCGCCTCCCGACGTCATCGAGATGGCCACGAAGAGACCGTTGACGATCACGCCGAGCAGCATGGCGCCGAGCGCCGCGAAGGCCGAGGCTTTCGAGCCCGAGAGGAACAGCACGCCGAAATAGGCCACGAAGGGCGCCAGAACGGGCAGCAGCGACGGGACGATCATCTCGCGGATGGCCGCGCGGGTCAGCATGTCGACGGCTCGGCCGTAGTCGGGCCGGTCCGTCCCCAGCATGATCCCGGGCTTCGTCTTGAACTGTCGCCGCACCTCTTCGACCACGGCTCCGGCCGCGCGGCCCACGGCCGTCATGGCGATACCGCCGAACAGGTACGGGATGAGCCCGCCGAAGATCAGCCCCGCCACGACATAGGGGTTCGAGAGGTCGAACGACACGACGCCTATGTCGCGGAAGTAGGGGATCGTGTCGCCGTGCGCGGCGAAATAGGTCAGGTCGTTGGAATAGGCCGCGAAGAGCACGAGGGCCCCGAGGCCGGCCGAACCGATGGCATAGCCCTTGGTCACGGCCTTGGTGGTGTTGCCGACCGCGTCGAGCGCATCGGTCGAATGGCGCACGTCGGCCGAAAGGCCCGCCATCTCGGCGATGCCTCCGGCATTGTCCGTCACGGGGCCGAAAGCGTCGAGCGCCACGATCATCCCGGCGAGGCCCAGCATGGTCGTGACCGCGATGGCGGTGCCGAAGAGCCCCGCCAGCTGGTAGGTCGAGATGATGCCGGCGATGATCACCAAGGCGGGCAGCGCGGTCGACTCGAGCGACACCGCAAGCCCCTGGATGACGTTGGTGCCGTGGCCCGTCACGGAGGCCTGGGCGATCGAGACGACGGGCCGCTTGCCGGTCGCGGTGTAATACTCGGTGATCACCACGATCAGGCCTGTGACGATGAGGCCCACGAGGCCGCAGTAGAACAGGTGGAGGCCCGAAACGGAGCGGCCCGCCACGACGCCGAGGGCGTGCCAGCCTGTGACGAACTGCGTCGCGACCGCGAGGCCGAGGATCGAGAGCAGCCCCGTCACGATGAGGCCCTTGTACAGCGCCCCCATGATCGAGTTGTTGGCGCCGAGCTTGACGAAATAGGTTCCGACGATCGACGTGACGATGCAGGTGCCGCAGATCGCCAGCGGGTAGATCATCATCGCCCCGAGGATCGGGAGGCCGGCGAAGAAGATCGACGCCAGGACCATCGTGGCCACGACCGTGACCGCGTAGGTCTCGAAGAGGTCCGCCGCCATGCCGGCGCAATCGCCGACGTTGTCGCCGACGTTGTCCGCGATGGTGGCGGGATTGCGCGGGTCGTCTTCCGGGATGCCGGCCTCGACCTTGCCCACGAGGTCGGCGCCGACGTCCGCTCCCTTGGTGAAGATGCCGCCGCCGAGGCGGGCGAAGATGGAGATCAGCGAGGCGCCGAAGCCGAGCGCCACGAGCGCGTCGATCACCTCGCGGTCGAGGACATTGTCCGGGCCGATGCCGTGGCCCATCGGCCCGGTCAGGACGTAATAATAGCCCACCACGCCGAGGAGGGCCAAGCCCGCCACCAACATGCCCGTGACGGCGCCGGCCTTGAACGCGATATCGAGACCGCCCGAAAGCGACTTCGTCGCGGCCTGGGCGGTGCGGACGTTGGCGCGCACCGAGACGTTCATGCCGATGAAGCCGGCAGCCCCCGACAGCACGGCGCCGATCAGGAAGCCCATCGCCACGGCCCAGGAGAGGAGCAGGCCGAGACCGATGAAGATCACGACGCCGACGACGCCGATGGTGATGTACTGGCGCCGGAGATAGGCCTGAGCACCCTCGGCGATGGCGCCTGCGATCTCCTGCATGCGCAGATTGCCCGGGTCGGCCGCCAGAACCTGGTTGACCGTGACGACGCCATAGGCGATCGCCAGCAGCCCGGACAACATGATCAACCAAATGGGATTCATCGACTTTCTGCCTCCTCGTGCGGTCGGTCGGATGCCCGTTTCGGGTCTGATCCGCAACCGTCCTGCCGCGCTTCCGCTTTCGTCTTGCCAGAATCCCCGGGGCTCCGCAATCTGAGGCGGCAGGGTTGAGGCGGGAGACGGCGATGAGCGCGCAAACGGCCGAGGATCAGCGGATCGGCGTGGCGACCGAAGCCGGACGGGCCCTCGAGGCCTTGAGGGCGAGCCGGCCGCTGGTGCAGAACATCACCAACTTCGTGTCGATGGACATCGCGGCCAATGCGCTGCTGGCCATCGGGGCCTCGCCCGCCATGGTGCACGCGGTCGAGGAACTCGACGAGTTCGGCAGCTTGGTCGGGGCTCTGGTGATCAACATCGGGACGCTCACGGCCACCTGGACCGACGCCATGGACAAGGCGGCGGAGGGCGCGCGCCGAAGGGCCAAGCCTTGGGTTCTCGACCCCGTGGGCGCGGGTGCGACACGCTTCCGCACCGACACCGTGCTGCGGCTCCTGAAACACGGGCCGGCGGTCATCCGGGGCAATGCTTCGGAGATCCTGGCCATCGCGGGTGCGATGGGGCTTGCCGCCGCGACGGCCCGCAACAAGGGTGTCGACAGCGGCAACACGGCCGACGAGGCGGCCACCGTGGCCGCGGCGCTGGCCCGGGGCACGGGCGCGATCGTCGTGGCGACGGGGGCGGTCGATCTCGTGACGGACGGAACGCGAAGCCTGCGCCTCGCCAACGGCTCTCCCGTGATGGGCCAGGTGACGGCCGTGGGCTGCGCTCTGTCGGCCGTGACCGGAGCCTTCTGTGCGGTGGTTTCCCCGTTCGAAGCCGCCGTCGCTTCGGCGGCCTGTTTCGGTGTGGCGGGGGAGAAGGCGGCCGCAACTTCCCCGCTGCCGGGTTCGTTCAGAGTGGCGTTCATCGACGGGCTTGCGGCGCTCCGCCCGGCCGACATCGTCGAACGCCTGAGGCTCGCATGACCGTCGACATCTCCGCCTACCGGCTTTGTCTCGTGACCGACCGCGACCTCGCGCGCGGCCGCCCCTTGATCGAGGTCGTGTCGCGCGCCGTTGCAGGCGGTGTCACCATGGTGCAGCTTCGCGAGAAGACCGCCACGACCCGAGCCTTCGTCGAGGAGGCCCGCGCCCTCAGGAGCGTGCTGACCGGGAAGGGCGTGCCGCTGATCGTCAACGACCGGGTCGACATCGCGCTGGCGATCGGGGCCGATGGGGTCCATGTCGGGCAGCACGACATGCCGGTCGAGGCTGTGCGGTCCCTGGTCGGCCCCGGCATGATCGTCGGACTGTCGATCACGGACGAGGCGCAGATCGGGCGGGCCGACGCCGAGGCCGCGGATTATCTCGGTATCGGCCCGGTGCACCCGCAGAAGACGAAGGCCGACGCCTCGGCGCCGCTGGGTCTCGGCGGCTTCGCCAAGCTTCGCAAGCTCACATCGAAGCCCGTCCTCGCGATCGGCGGCGTCAAGGCGGAGGACGTGCCGATGCTGGCCGAGGAGGGTGCCACCGGCGTCGCGGTCGTCAGCGCCATCATGGCAGCGGAGGACCCCGAGGCTGCGGCACGGGCCTTCATCGCGGCATGGTCGCGGGAAGGGTTCTGACCGCCACCCCGTCGCTCAGAGCGCCGCGACCGAGCCGCCATCGACGCGAAGATTGGAGCCGGTGATGAACGAGGCCGCGTCCGAGGCCAGGAACACGACGGCGGCCGCGACCTCTTCCGACCTGCCGGGTCGGCCGACCACGATGTTCGGCCGGAAACCGCCGAGGAAGCGTTGGGCCAGGTGGTCGGGGGCGAGTTTGTCTCCTCCCGGCATCTGCGACAGGACGCTCCGCACGACCGGCGTATCGATATAGGCCGGCGAAACGACGTTCACCAGCACGCCCCGCCCGCCATAGGCCTTGGACAAGGCCTTCGTCATGGCGTTCAGCGCCCCCTTCGCGGCAGCGTATTCGACCGCGATCGGGTCGGGCTGGACGCCGCTCTCCGACGAGATGTTGATGATCCGGCCCCAGCCCCGCTCGGCCATCCTCGGGGCCACCACCCGGCTGACCCTGACCGCCGACAAGACGTTCAAGGCGAAGGTCCCGAACCAGTCCTCGTCGGACACGCTCTCGAACGGGCGAAACAGCTCGCCATCGGATGTGACGATGCCGCCGGCATTGTTCACGGCGATGTCGATGGGGCCGAACTGCGTTTCGGCGGCCATCACGGCCGCGGAAAGGCTCGCAGCATCGAGGACATCGGCGGCGATCGCGAAGGCCCGGTCGCCCAAATCGCGGACGACCTCGTCGAGCTTGGCTTGCGTACGGGCCACGAGCGCGACCTTTGCGCCCTCGCGATGAAGGCCGCGGGCAATCGCCTCGCCGATACCCTGGCTGGCGCCGGTGACGAGGGCGACCTTGCCGGTCAGATCCGTGTTCATGAACGTGTCCTCCTACGATGGGACAGCGATGGCTGGAGTTGGTCGACCAGCCGAGAGCGCCGGTGCCGCGATGATGAAAGCTAGGGTCGACCGAGCCGGCCGCTCAGTGCGGATGTGCGCACATCGGTGGTGCGAATACGATCCGGCTGCACCGTTGGGGTCGACCGTGTCCACCGTCGTGACCGACGGCTTCCAGCCCGCGATTGCGCGGGTGAGAGCGCGTGTATCGCGTAAGATGGGGTTCAATGGTTCAAGGTGGGTCAGAAGGCGCACCGGCGGCGCGAGATCGCACGCGATGATAGAGTGGGATGACGTTCGTTACTTCCTTGCCGTCGCGCGGAACGGTTCGGTCCGGGCCGCTGCCGAGCGGCTCGGTGTCAATCATTCCACCGTGCTGCGGCGCATCGCCCACCTCGAGACGCGTCTCGGGGCGCACATGTTCGAGAAGCTGCCGTCGGGCTACCGTCTCACGGATGCGGGCGAGGGGGTGCTCGAGTTCGCGGTCCAAATGGAAGCGTCGTCGAATCAACTGGAGACGCGTGTCTTTGGTCGCGACCAGGGCGTGCGCGGGCTGTTGAGGGTGACGCTGGCGCCGAGCCTCGCGACGCACCTTCTCATGCCGGATTTCGCCGAATTCGCACGCCTGCATCCCGAGGTCGAGATGGAGATCTTGTCGTCCGACGAGCCGGTAAACCTGACCAATCGAGAGGCCGACGTCGCCATGCGCGTCGTCTACGACCGCAATGCGCTGCCGCTCAACCTTCACGGCGTGAAAGGGCCGGAGCTGTTCGGCGGAGTCTATATGTCCCGCGACCTCCTCGCCGCGTGGCGCGCCGGAGCGTCCGATCGCATCCGGTGGATCGTCAAGAACAACCATGGCCTCGCCGACCGGACGCGCGAGGGCGAGGTCCGCACGATGGAAGTTCCCTTCAGGACCACGGATGCCGAAGCTCAGATCGTCGCGGTACGGCAGGGTCTCGGGATGACGATGCTGCCATGTTTCGTCGGAGACCCCGACCCGCTGCTGGTCAGGGTGCCGGGCACCGACCTGCGCATGCACGGCACACTCTGGCTTCTCACGCAGGGCGAAACGCGCAAGACGAAGCGCGTGCGGCTCTTCACGGACTTCATCTCCCGCAGGCTCGCTGCTTACGTGCCGCTTCTCGCGGGATCGACCTCTGTCGACGCGGCGGGCCGCCAGCTCGGCGGACCGTAGCCGATCGAAGCAAGCGGCGGCGCGGCATCACGGTCGAACATGGTGCGTTGGCGCACAGCCGCTGTCGAGAAATCGCAAATCCTGTCCGAACGTGGGCCACCTTAGCTACTGCGGACCGAGCCGGACGGCGCCGCCGCCGATCCCGCTTCCAACACGATCCGGAGGACGCTGTCATGAATTACGCCATCATCGGTGCAGGCGCGGTCGGCGAGGCCCTCGCGAGAGCGTTCGCCCGCAAAGACATCGAAGTCGCCATGGCGAGCAGACGAGGGCCCGAAGCGCTCGCGCCCGTCACGAAAGCGATCGGGCCGACGATCGTTCCCACATCGCTGGAGGATGCACTCGAGGCCGAGATCGTCATCCTGGCCGTTCCCTTCTGGTCGCACCGGGATGTCGCGAAGGCCGCTGCGCATTGGCGCGGCAAGATCATCATCGACGCAACCAATGCCTATGGTGTCGACCCGAAGGAGCTCGGCGACCTTCCTTCCTCGATGGTTGTGTCTCGTTCTTTTGCCGGCGCGAGACTCGTGAAGGCGTTCAACCACCTCCCTGCAAGGCTGCTTGCGGAAGATCCGAACGTCAAAGGCGGCCGGCGCGTCGTGTTCCTGTCGAGCGACGACGAGGGGGCCATCGCCCCGGTCGCGGCCCTGGCCGAACGACTCGGGTTCGCGCCGGTCAAGCTCGGCGGGCTCGAAAAGGGCGGCCTGCTCGTCCAAGCGCGGGGAAGCACCTGGGCTCCACTGATCTTCCAGGACCTCGTCAGCTTCAGGTAATCGCAGCCGGTGAACATGCGGGGCAGGCTTGATTCCGGTGCCATTGTGTTCCGTCGCTTCGCTGGTTCGCCGGCGAGGGTACTCGAGCCGACGCCCTCCTTGCGAGCCGCTACGCCGGCTCGTGGCAGCAGAAACAGAGCTTGTTGCCGTCGGGGTCGCGCACATAGGCGCCGTAGTAATCCGGATGATACCAGGGCCGCAGGGCGGGGCCGCCCTCGTCGGAGGCGCCGAGGGCCAGCGCCCTCGCGTAGCTTCGGTCGACGGCGCCGCGGCTCGCCGCCAGCAGTGCCGTCATCTGTCCGTTTCCGGGCACGGCGGGTCGGCCGTCGAACGGGAGGCCGACGAGAAGCAGCGGCCTCGGCTTCCCGGGCTCCATCCAGCCGGCCCAGGATTGATCGTCCTCCCTGAACTTCAGGACGTAGCCGAGTTCTTCCATGACGGCGCCGTAGAACGCGAGCGCTCGTGGAAAATCGTTCGTACCGATATGGACATGCGACAGCATAGGCGGCCCCGAACCTGCGGGTGAACGAGGCGCAGCATCCGCCGCGAAAGCGCGGCCGGCAACCCTGGTCCAAAGCCCTTGCACTCGCGACGCGCGGGGTTCAGCATCGAACGGGTTCAGACCCGGCCGATGTCTGGCGACGAGCGACCGTCTTTGCGTCGAGGTCGGCGCGCCGGGTGTGAAGAGTTGGATGCGTCTCATGAAGTGCAGGCTCGAAGTCGATTGTACTCCGCTCGAAGCGCGTCAGTTCTTCGGCCTGCCTGACGTCCAACCCTTGCAGGCCACCATCATGGCCGAGGTCGAGAAGAAGATGCTGACCGAGATGGAACGCTTCTCGCCGGAAAGCGTGCTGAAAAGCTGGCTCTCCATGTTCAACCAGTCGCCCGAACAGCTGCAGGAAGCCTTCGCCAGGATGATGTCGACCGGCCTGAACCGCAGCAAACCCTGAAGGCTCGATCCAAGCGGCGGCTTGCGCCGACCGGCCGTTCCGGGCAAATCATCGGGCCTGGACGTCGGTTCGAGGAGACCGGGATGGGTGCGAGGCTCTTGCTGGCGGCGGTTCTGGCCGGTGCCCTCCCGAATGTCGTCGACGCCGCCGATGCGCCGGCCCCCGTACCGGCCGCCGCTCCGCTTCCGTTGATGGCTTCGGCGCCGCTGCCCTCCATGGCCCTCGACCCGCTAGTGCCGGAATCGCTCTACCACGGTCTCTACGTCGGCACCGAGGTGTTCGGGGTCGCCGGACATGGCATCAAGGGCGGCGTCGGCGGGGACGTGTTCGCCGGCTACGACCGCGTCCTCGACAACGACGTCCTCGTGGGCTTCCAGGGGACGACGGGCTACGCTCCGTCGATCCTCGGGCGACCCGGGCTGAAGGGCTTCGATTTCGGCGAGGCCAGCGCCAGGGTCGGTTACGCGATGGGCCGCTTCACCCCGTTCGTGACCGCGGGTCTCGTCGTGGCACGGCCGGTGACGGGCGGAGGACTGGCGTCGAACAATACCGATTCGTTCAACGATCTCCTGAACGGCTCGTCCAACCTGATCGCGGCGCCGCGGATCGGCGCCGGCGTCGCCTACGCGCTGACCAGCAACACGAGCGTGGCTTTCGGCGTGTCGGTCGGCCGCGGCGCCGCCGCGGCATGGCCCTGATCGGTGTCGTCAGAAGTGGCTGTACGATCCGCGTCCGAACGGGCGAACCGCGCCATCGGGGTCGCGAAACACCGCCGCGTCCTCGCCTGAAACGACGCGGCCGACACGCGTGACCGGTACGCCGGCGCTACGGGACGCGGCCTCGAAGCCGTCTGCTCCAGCCTCGGGCACGGTGGCCAGGATCTCGTAATCGTCGCCGCCCGTAACGGCCACGTCGAAGCTCGCCGGGTCGGCTTCGATCGCCAGGAGCGCCGCACGCGACAGCGGCACGGCCGCGAGATCGACCTCGGCCGACACGCCCGAAGCGCGCATCATCTTGCGGAGGTCTCCCACGAAGCCGTCGGAGACATCCATGGCGCCCGAAGCATGGGCCAGGAGGGCCGGGCGCAGGGCGAGCCGCGGCTGCGGATGGAGGTAGCGTTCGAGGAGGTAGCCTTGGCCGGGCGGCGGCTCGCGCTCCGCGAGCCGGAGCTTCAGGCCGAGAGCCGCATCCCCGATCGTTCCCGACACGTAGATGCGGTCACCCGGCTTGGCGCCCGTGCGCGGCACCATCCGGCCCGCCGGAACGTGGCCGAACGCCGTGATCGAGAGGGTGAGCGGCCCGGGGATCCCCACGGTATCGCCGCCGATGAGGGGGCATTTGTAATAGGTCGCGTCCTCCCCGAGACCGCGGGCGAAGCTTTCGAGCCAGTCCGGGTCGAGGTCCGAGGGCAGCGCCAGCGTCAGGGTGAAGCCGAGCGGCTCCGCGGCCTTCGCGGCGAGATCCGACAGGTTCACCCGCAGGGCCTTGCGGGCGATGGTATCGGGCGGGTCGATGGCGAAGAAATGGACGCCGGCCACCAGCGCATCGACCGTGACGACGAGGTCGCGACCCGGAGGCGGCGCGATCAAGGCCGCGTCGTCGCGCAAACCGAGACCTCCGGGCCCAGCGATCGGCGCGAAGTAACGCGCGATCAGGCCGTCCTCGTCGATGGGCTCAGTCATGGCGTCGACACTTCATCGTGGATTGCAAACGGGCGGGAGCGAGGCTCGTCGCACGAGATGTCGGCCGTGACAATGGAGGTCCCATGGCCAGGACCTCAGAAACCGGCGCATCTGACGCTTGGGCCTGCTCGCATTTTCACGTCGGAGTGCGCCCGACCACGGCTGACACGTTTCGATCCGACAGTCACATTGCAGGAGTCCGGCTCAGCTTGTGCTGAGACGATGCCGTCGACCGAGCGCCGCGATGCTGCAGATCCTCTCGTCCCCGTTCCGCAACGTCCTGGCCGGCATCCTGTTCATGCTCGCCGTCTCGGTGGCCGCGACCCTCGCCTATATCGGGCACGGGTGGAGCGTCGGGGATGCCATCTACATGGTGGTGCTCACGGTCTACACCGTGGGGTTCGACGAGGTCCGGCCGATCGACACGGCGGCGTTGCGGGCCATCACGATCACGCTCATCGTGACCGGCTGCACCGGCATGATCTTCCTCACCGGTAGCCTGATCCAGCTCATCACGGTCAGCCAATTCCAAGCGTTCTTCGGGGTCCGGCGCATGCAGAGAGACATCGACCAGCTGAGCGGCCACATCATCATCTGCGGCTACGGGCGGATCGGCCAGAGCCTCGCGCTCGATCTCGAGGCTGGCGCCAGCGCCTTCGTGGTGGTGGACCGCGGCGAGAGCCGCCTTGCCGCGGCGCGGGCGCTCGGTTTTCTGACGCTCGAGGGGGATGCGACCGATGAGGACGTGCTGAAGCTCGCCGGGGTCACGCGCGCCCGGGCCCTCACCACGGTGCTGCCCGACGATGCCGCCAACGTCTTCATCACGTTGAGCGCCAGGAGCCTCAACAAGGACCTCACCATCATCGCACGCGGCGAGATCCCCTCGACGGAGCGCAAGCTCATCCAGGCCGGCGCGGACCGGGTCGTGCTGCCGACCCATATCGGTGCCGAACGCATCGCCGAGATCCTGCTCTTCAAGGATATGGGCAGCCTGCGCGAGAGCGATAAGATGGAAAAGATCAGCCGGGAACTCGGCCGGCTCGGCCTCGATGTCGAGATCATCGCGGCCGCGAAGGGTAGCCGCGCCGTTGGCGCTTCCGTGGGCGAGATCGAGCGCCTCGCCGCGGGTGCGTTCATGATCGTGGCCATCGAACGCAAGGACACGTCCGCCATTTTCCAGCCGCCGACCACCATGGTGGTCGAAGCCGGCAACGGGGTCGCGGTGGTGGGACGGCCCGCGAGGGCCGCCGCCATGCAGGCCATCTTCATGCCCTCCGCGGCCGGGAGCGGCGCCGCTTGATCGAAGCTGCGAGTCAGCGTGCGATGTCGGCGCTGGGATCGGCACCCCTGATGCGCTCGCGACGTAGCAGGTAGAGACCCGAACAGGCGACGATCGCGCCCCCGGCCAGGGTCCAGCGATCGGGGAGTTCGCCGAAGACCAGCCAGCCAAGCAGCGTGGCGCCGAGGAGCTGGGCGTAGAAGAAAGGCGCGAGAGTCGAGGCCGGGGCGCGCTGGTGCGCCATGATCAGCAGCCATTGCCCGAGCCCGCCGAAGACACCCAGGGCCGCGAGCGCCAGCCAGACGGCGGGATCCTTCGGGGGCGCCCAGACGAAGGGTAGCAGGGGGAGCACCAGAAGGCCGCCGACGACGCCCGTGTAGAACAGGGTCGTCAAAGGGGGATCTCGCCCCGCCAGGAGCCGCGTGATGAGGGCGTAGGAGGCATTGGCGAGGGCCGTCCCGAACGCCAGGAGCATCGCGGGGTGCACCGCGCCCGACCAGGGGCGCGTCACGACGAGGACGCCGAGGAAGCCGACCGCGATGGCTCCGACGCGGTGCCGGCCCAGGGTTTCGCCGAGAACCGGGCCGGCCATCAAGGCTACGATCAGCGGGGCCGCGAAGGTGATCGAGGTCGCCTGGGTGAGAGGCAGGCGGCGCAGCGCGAAGAACGACAGGAGCGTGGCGGTCACCATTCCGAGCGCCCTCGCGACCTGAAGGCCGAGGTGGCGACTTCGGGCGACGGGGCCAGCCGTCCAGCGATGGCAGGCGACCGCGACCAGGATGAAGCTTCCGATGTAGCGGAAACACGCCGTCTGGAGCGGGTCGCCAGTGCGGTTGACCCACTTGGCCGTCGTGTCGAGACAAGCGAAACAGGTAACGGCGCCGAGGATCATCAGGATGCCGGCCGCCGTATCCTTTCGGGTCGAGGCTGCCGCGGAAACCGGAGGGAGCGATGTCGTGATGGCCATCAAAGGTCGGTGCTGTCTCGAGCCGGGAGTTTGTGCAGAGCGACTCGTCGTTCTCGTCTACCGGCGTCTTCGCTTGATGAAACGGACATAAGCCACGTGGCGACGGCGGTCGACCGTCGCCGCCCGACGCAAGGGGAATCGCATTGTCAACGAATGGGCGGGAACTGGCGCGCGAAGCGGCGACGGATGAGGAACCGCCTCGCCGCACCCCACCCGTCATCCTTCGGGTGACACCCTCCCCGTTCCGGGGAGGGTGTCGCCTGAGATCCAAATGCGATTGCCCTGCCGCCCGACGCGTCTTCGAAGCCGTTGCCGTTCCGACTGTCCGATCCCGTCTTCGCGAAATGCGTCGTCTGTTCAAGCCGGGTCAAGTGCAGTAATCATCTCGGGACCACCTCATCCGCAGAGTGTCATGAACCGTTATGAGCGCCGCCCCGTCGCGGCCACCGAAGCCGAGGTCGCGTTTGGCGACGGCGAGTTCCGCGTCGTCCGCCCCGGGACTTACGTGCGCTGCGGCGTCACCGGTACGCCGATCCCGCTCGACGATCTCAGGTATTGGAGCGTCGAGCGGCAGGAGGCCTACGTCAATCCGCAGGCCTCGCTGAGCCGGTTCGCGGGTCGGGACGCGCCCTGACGAGACCGTCGAGGAGGCGTTCCAGCGGCGCCTCGTCGGCGAAGCGCAAGGCCACGGGCAGGACGGCGGCCGGGAAGCCCTCGGGTAACCTGACGATATCCTTCTCGGTCGTGACGAGGTGGGATGCCGTTTCGGCTGCGGCTCGCAGAAGCGCGTTCCTGTCGTGCTCCGTGAACGCGTGATGATCGGGAAAACCGAGCCGCCCGGCGAGGTCGAGACCGCAGGCCGTCAGGGTCTCGAAGAACTTCTCCGGCCGGCCGATGCCGGAAAACCCGAGAAGCCTGCGGTTCCGCAGGGCCGCGACGGCCTCCGGATCGGGTTCGAGACCGCCGCGCAGCACGCCGATGCCCTGTGCGATGGCCTCTGCCGCGAGGGCCTCGCCGGCCGGTCCGGCGCCGATCACGGCGAGGAGCGTCGTCGACGGCCATTGCCGCGACAGCGGTGCCCGGAGGGGTCCCGCCGGAAGGCAGAAGCCGTTGCCGACGCCCGCAGCCCCATCCACGGCCACGATACTCGCGTCCTTGCCGAGGCTGGGGTTCTGGAACCCATCGTCCATGACCACCACCGAGGCGCCCGCCGCGACCGCGGCGAGCGCGGCGGCGACGCGGTCGTCCGAGACGTAGCAGGGCGCCGCCCTGGCCAGGAGGAGCGGCTCGTCGCCGACGTCTCCGGCCAGGTCGCGGCTCGCTTCGACGCGCGTCACGCCCCTCTTCGCGCCGCCCCCTCCATGCCGCCCGTAGCCGCGCGACACGAAGGCCGGGCGGTGTCCGCGGGCCGCAAGCCTGCTCGCGACCGCAATGGCGGTCGGGGTCTTGCCGGCGCCACCGACGACGAAGTTGCCGATGCAGAGGACCGGAACCCCGATCCTGGCTCCCGTCGAGGCCATGCGGCGCGCCGTAATCGCGCCATAGATGGCTCCGACCGGCGCGAGCGCCAGGGCCGCGGGACCAGCTTCGCGCCACCAGAAGCGGGGCGCCGCGACGCTCAATCCACGGTCTCCGCGACCCGTGGGAGCAGCCAGGCACCGAGCGCCGCGAGGGTGCGGGCCGTCGCACCCGCCTGATCGGCCACGACACCGGCCGAAGCCCTGGCCATGGCGTCCCGTCGCTCGGGATCCTTCAGCAAACTCGAGACTCTGTCGGCCAGCTGTTCCGGATCGCCGGCCGAGGCGGCACCGCCGGCCCGGTCGAGGGTTGCGTAGATATCGGCGAAGTTGCCGGTATGCGGACCGTGCAGGAGGGCGCAGCCGAGCTTGGCCGGCTCGATGGGGTTCTGGCCGCCACCGGGGGGAAGCAGGGATTTACCGACGAAGACGACCTTGGACAGGCGATAGAAGAGCCCGAGTTCGCCCAGCGTGTCGGCCACCAGCACCTCCGTGCCGGGCACGATCGGGTCTCCGCCGGACCTTTGCGCCACCGCGGTCCCTTGCCGCCGCGCGGCTTCGACCAGCGCAGCGCCGCGGTCCGGCTGGCGGGGGACGATGACGGTGAGGATGTCGCGATGATGGCGCTTCAGGCGGGCATGCGCGTCGAACAGCGCCGCTTCCTCGTCGGCGTGGGTCGACGCCGCGACCCAGACGGGCCGGTCTCCGAGCCGTTCGACCAGCGTCGCGAGTGCCGCAGGATCGGCGGCGGGCGGCGGCACGTCGAACTTGAGATGGCCCGTAACCGACACCCCGCGGCAGCCGAGGCGCTCGAAGCGCGCCGCATCCTCCGCGGTCTGGCAGAGACAGAGGTCGACGTGGCTCAACAGCGTGCCGATGAAACGCCGCGCGCGGGTCCAGCGCCGCGCCGATCGCTCCGAGATGCGGGCATTGACGAGCGCGAGACCGATGCCGGCGTGGCCGACCTCGTGCATGAGGTTCGGCCAGAGCTCCGATTCGGCGAGCAACACGAGGTCCGGTCTCCAGCGGCCGAGGAAACGCCGCACCGCTCCCGGCAGATCCAGCGGGACGAACTGGTGCACGACCCCGGGCGGCAGACGGGCCGCCATGACCCGGGCGGCATTCACCGTGCCGGTGGTGACCAGCACCTGCCAGCCACGGTCGGCCAGGCGTTCGACGAGCGGCAGCAACGAGACACCCTCGCCGACGCTGGCGCCGTGCAGCCAGACGAGCCGGCCGGGAGGCCGCGACCCGCCGGCGAAGCCGAGCCGTTCGCCGAGGCGCGCCGGGTCTTCCTTGCCGCGGGCCAGGCGCCAGGCGAGGAAGCCGCGGCCCGCGGGTTCGATCAGGCCGGTCGCGGCCCGGTACGCCGAGAACAGCAGGGACCTCATGGCGCGTCCCGCGCTGGCGCGTCCCGCGCTGGCGCGTCCCGCAGCGGCTCGTGCCGCGGCGGCTCGTGCCGCGGCGGCTCGTGCCGCGTCATGGGACCGACGGCCGCATCTTCGGGCGCGGCGTCGCGGGCACCGGGGTCCTGCGATCCGATCAGGCCATAGGCGCGGCGCTGCACGCGGTCGCGCTCCGTCTCGCTCGCGTGCCGCGCCCCGTCGCGCGTCGCCGCAGGCGGCCCCGGAGGCCGCCCTCGTCCGGCGGCGTCGCCTCGTCGGCATCGCGGGCGACTCTCACGGCCTCCCCCAGCACCATGGCGCCGCGGCCGAACGGCTTGCCGAGGCTCGCCCGGTCCCAGGAGCGGAAATCGAAACGCCGGCTCGTCACGACCGCGATCGGATAGATGGGCCGGCCCGTCACGCGGGCCAGGGTCACGATGCCGAGGCCGGCCCGCCGCGAGACCTTCGGGACGTCGGCCGTCATCACCACGGTGCGGCCGTCGGCGAGGCGGCGCGCCATGTCGCGCAGGGCTGCCGCACCGCCATGCATGCGGGTCTTCACGGCACCCTTGCCGCCCGAGCCGCGGATCGGCTCGACGCCGAGATGGCGCAGGATGATGGCGTTGATCTCGCCGTCCTCGTGCCGCGAGATCAGCGCCGCCACCTTGGCGCGGGGCGGCCAGGCGTAGTGCACCATGAAATGCTGCCCGTGCCACATCGCCACGATGACGGGCAGCTCGGGTGCGATGGCGTCGATGAAGCCGGGTGGTTCCTGGACGAAGCGATTGGTGCGATGGACCAGCCGCAGGTATCCGCTCGCCAGGGCACCGGCCGTCTCGAGCACCGCGCGGGTCCGGCCCAGCGATTTCAGCAGAGGCCGTTTCAGGGCTTGCCGCCGGCCGGCAGGGCCGGATCGAGGAACCGGTGCAGATGGACCACGAAGTAGCGCATCGCCGCATTGTCGACGCTGCCCTGGGCCTTGCCGCGCCACGCCGCTTCGGCGCTGGCGTAGTTCGGGAAGATGCCGACGATATCGAGCTTCGAAGGGTCACGGAACGTCGTTCCCCCGATGTCGCTGAGCTCGCCCCCGAAGACGAGATGAAGCAGTTGCGGGTCCTTCTGGCTATCCATCGAGTCGAGCTCCCGGTTCGCATGGTACCAACGGCGGAAAGTACTCAGCCAACCGCAAGCCGGCTCCGTTCTGAATTGAACACGTGAACATCACGAGTCGCTTTCTGCCGTGGGTCTGAGGTTTGGTGGCCGTGGTGTAGCGCGGCCCGGCCGCGCAGAAAACCTCGCCGCGGCCCGGCCGCGTCAGGCGCCGGCGCCAAGCGTGCGCCGTCCGGCCGCAACCAGGGCCGGCTGA
>CAXUOD010000002.1:0-20405 GCA_964252585.1 uncultured Lichenihabitans sp.
GATGCCGACCCTGCCGTGCAAGGCGACGCCGATCCCGCCCGCCGATGCGCCACTCGGCCTCGTGTTGCAGCGCGCTTTCGAAATGCTACCCAACACCGCGCCCTTCGATGTCACCGGCCACCCCGCCATGGCGATCCCCTGCGGCATGAGCGACGGGCTTCCGATCAGCATGATGCTGGTGGGCAAGTCCTACGACGAGATGTCGATCTACGCGGCCGCGGCCGCCTTCGAGGCCGGGACGGACTGGAAGTCGCTCTGAGCGCCTTCGTAAGGTCCGCTGTTCGCGATGCGAGACCTCGCCCGTCATCGCGAGCGCAGCGACGCGACCCAGTCTCGTCCTGAATCGAACACCGGGTCGCTTCGTCGCTGCGCTCCCCGCGATGACGAACGGGGAAGCGCAATGATGCGGCAGGATGAGAGGCTATGATGTCGATCGAAGGCTTCCGGCATGGATGACGCACTGGCCTTTTCCGGACTGACCGAGGTCGCGGAGAAACTGCGCACCAAGGCGCTGTCGCCGGTCGAGCTCGCGCGGGCGATGCTGGACCGCATCGCATCGCTGGATGGCAAGCTGCGCAGTTTCGAGCTCGTGATGCCCGAAAGCGCGCTGGCCGAGGCAAGAGTGGCCGAGGCCGAGATCGCGGCCGGGACGAGCCGTGGCCCGCTCCACGGCGTGCCGCTCGCCGTGAAAGACCTCTGCTGGACCGCCGACGCCCCGACGGCGGCCGGCATGGCGATGCATCGAAGCTTCCAACCGACCGAGGACGCCACGGTCGTGGCGAGGTTGCGGGCCGCCGGCGCCGTGATCCTCGGCAAGCTCGCCATGACCGAAGGCGCCTATGCGGGTTACCACCCCGACATGACGGTGCCGATCTGCCCCTGGGACCCGGAGGCTTGGCCCGGCACCTCGTCGAGCGGCTCCGGCGTCGCGACCGCGGCCGGCCTCTGCTACGGCTCGATCGGGTCGGACACGGGCGGCTCGATCCGCTTCCCTTCGGCCGCCAACGGGCTGACCGGCATCAAGCCCACCTGGGGCCGGGTCAGCCGCTACGGTGCCTTCGAACTCGGCGCCACGCTCGACAATCTCGGGCCGATGTGCCGGAGCGCCGCCGATACGGCCGCGATGCTGGGCGCCATCGCGGGTATCGATGCGAAGGACCCGACGACCCTGCGGGCGCCGGTGCCCGACTATCTGGCGGAGATCGCCGGCGGCATCGCGGGGCTCAGGATCGGCATCGCGCCGGCCTTCATGGCGCTCGGCACGGATGCCGACGCAGCGACGGCTTTCGAGGGCGCGCGGGCGGCCTTGGCCGGGCTTGGTGCAACGATCGTCGAGATCGAGTTTCCCGATGCGTCGCAGATTTTGCAGGACTGGTTCCCGCTCTGCGCCGTCGAGGCGGCCTCGTTCCATGCGGACACGTTCCCGTCGCGCCGGGACGAATACGGACCCATCCTGGCGGGCTTCCTCGACCTCGCGCCGGGCGTGACGGCCATCGACATGCACCGCATCGCGGTGCGCCGTCTGGAGTTCCGCGGCCGAGTCGAAGCCGCCATGGCCGGGATCGATCTCCTGCTGCTGCCCGTCCAGGGGATGAGCGGACCCACGATGGCCGATATCCTGACGGCCGCCGAGGCCGATCCGGTGATCGCGGACCTGCTGCGGTTCTCCTGCATCTTCAACATGACCGGCCAACCCACGATCACGCTGCCGGCCGGCTTCACGAAGGCGCAGCATGGAACCGGCCGACCGGTCGGCGTGCAGCTCATCGGCCGGCACCTCGACGAAGCCCTGCTCTGCCGCGCCGGCCACGCGTTCCAGACCGTGACCGACTGGCATCGGCGCCATCCGGTCCTGGCCTGACGCCATCCTTCGACATCCGGCAGCCTTCCCCCCATAAACCTCCACGAGGAACCTCATGGATCTCGGACTGAAGGGTCTCAAGGCCGTCGTGACCGGCGGCACCAAAGGCATCGGACGAGCCATCGTCGAGACGCTGGCGCGCGAGGGGGTCGATGTCGCGTTCTGCGCTCGCAACGGTGCCGAGGTCGAACAGGCGAAGCAGGCGGTCGCGGCGCTCGGCGTGCGGGCCTTCGGCACGGCGCTCGACATCGCCGATGCCGCGGCGCTGAAGACGTGGGTCGGCGAAGCCGCCACGGATCTCGGCGGCATCGACATCGTGGTGGCCAACGTCAGCGCACTGTCGGTCGGCCCCGGGGAAGAGAGTTGGCGGGCCGGTTTCGAGGTCGACATGATGGGTTGCGTGCGGCTCGTCGAAGCCGCCATGCCGTCGCTCGAGGCGAGCAAGGCCGCCAGCATCGTCAGCATATCCAGCGTGTCGGGTCGCGAGGTCGATTTTGCCGCCGGCCCCTACGGCGCCTTCAAGGCAGCGCTGATCCACTACACGCAAGGCTTGGCGTTCCAGCTCGCCGGCCGGGCGATCCGGGCCAATTCGGTGTCACCCGGCAATACCTATTTCGAAGGCGGCGTCTGGCATCGCATCCAGGACGGCAACCCGGACCTCTACAAGACCGCGATGGATCTGAACCCGACCGGTCGGATGGGCACGCCGCAGGAAATGGCCAATGCGGTCGTGTTCCTGGCGAGCCCGGCCGCCAGCTTCATCACCGGCACCAACCTCGTGGTCGACGGCGCCCTGACCCGGGGCGTCCAGCTATGAGCGGGTCTGGCGTCGTCTGTCTCACGGCGGTGATCCACTGCCGGCCCGACACGGTGGACGCCGTCGAGCAGGCGCTTCTCGTGGTCGGCGATTATGTGGCGGCCCACGAACCCGGCACCCTCGACTATCGCGTGATCAGGGTCGATGGCGACGCGCCAACCCTGATCACCCACGAGCGCTTCCGCGACCGCGCCGCCATGCAGGCCCACAATGACGGGGCCGGGTCGAAAGCCTTCTTCGCCGCGACCACGGGCCTGATCGGCGACGTCATCGTGCTGATCGGCGACGAAGTGTCGTCCTACAAGGGAGCTCTGTCATGAGCGAAGCTTCATCCGCCGCGATCGACCTCGTCGAGCTGACCGTGGAACAGGCGCAGAGCGCCTTCGCGGCCGGTACGACGACATCCGAAGCTCTCACACAGGCTTTCCTCGACCGCATCGCGCGTTTCAATCCGGATTACAACGCGATCATCTTCCTGAATCCCGACGCGCTTGCCGACGCCCGAGCCAGCGATCAGCGCCGCGCCGCCGGCCAGACGCTGGGGCCGCTCGACGGCGTGCCGGTCGTCGTGAAAGACCCGATGGACATGGTCGGGTTCCCGACGACGGCCGGGTGGAAACTGCTCTATTCGAAGACCGGAGGCGTCGACTTGATGCCCGGCACCGACTCGCCCGTGGTGGCCCGCATGAAGGCGGCCGGCACGGTGATCCTCGGCAAGACCAATGTTCCGGTCCTGAGCCACACCGGCAGCCACGCCAACGACAGCTGGGCGGGGCCGACCTATAACGCGGCCGGGCGCGATTTCCTGCCCGGCGGCAGCAGTGCCGGCACCGCCACCGCGGTCGCGGCCAGCATGGCGGTCCTCGGCCTCGCCGAAGAGACGGGCGGGTCGATCCAGAACCCGGCATCGGCCCAAGGTCTCGTCGGCATCAAGCCGACCTTCGCGCTGGTGCCCAATGCCGGCGTCATGCCGCTCGCGGCCCTTCGCGACGTCGTCGGACCCATCGCGCGCTGCGTCCGAGACGCCGCGCTATGTCTCGACGTGCTCGCCGGTTACACGGCCGAGGACCCGAAGACCATCGCGGGCGTGGGTCACAGGCCGAAAGGCGGCTACACGTCGAAACTTGCCGTCGATGCGCTGCGCGGCAAGCGGATCGGACTCTACGGCCCGGGCTGGCGCACCCTGCCGCTCTCCGCCGAAGCGACCCGCCTTTACGATCGGGCCAAGGGCGAACTCGATAGCCTGGGCGCCGTTCTGGTCGAGGACCCGTTCCGCAGCTCGGGCTTCGCGGATCTGCGGAAGCCGACGGCACCGCTGCACGAATTCGACGGACGCGGGCTCGAATCCGTGCCCTATGACCTCGAACTCTACCTTCGGCGCCTGGGTCCGAAGGCGGCCTTGAAGAGCTTCGCCGCGTTCGCGGAAGCTACCGCGGCGGAGGATGCCTTCGCTCCGACGGGCGTCCTCGGCTTCATGCCGAGCCTGCCGCAATTCGCGGCCTGCCTGGCCGACCCGACCCGGCCGCCCGACATGTCGGAGTTCATCGCCCTCAAGGAAGCCTATCTCGGGATCGTCGACGAGGTCTTCACGCGCGAGCGGCTCGATGCGCTGGTCTTCCCCCAGATGCGCGATGCCCTGCCGCCGCTGCACGGGTCGGACACGATCCACGAGACGACGGTCGGCGAGATCAACATCGCCGGCCTGCCGGGCGTCACGGTGCCGGCCGGGTATTACCCGTCTGGCGCGCCCTTCTGCCTCATCGTGCTCGGGCGGCAATGGTGCGAAGCCGACCTCCTGGCCTATGCTTATGCTTACGAGCAGGCCACGAGGCATCGACGCGCACCGGTGCTGATGGGGGCATAGGGCCGGCTATGGCGCGGTGCTTCGCAGACACCTCGGTGCGTTGAGGTCTAGGGCGCGGTCGAGGACTGTTCACCGCTGCATGAACGTTCTATCGGTCTCCGGAGAGCGGCCTTTCCCGTGCCGGCGGAGGCATGATGTCCCACAATCTGCAGTTCTACATCGACGGCGCCTGGGTCGACCCGATCGTGCCGAAGACGCTCGACGTCATCGATCCGTCGACCGAACAGCCCTTCGCCAAGATCTCGGTCGGCGCCAAGGCGGACGTCGACCGGGCGGTCGCGGCCGCGAAACGCGCCTTCGAGACCTTCGGCTATAGCGAGACCGCCTCGCGCCTCGCGCTGCTGCACCGGATCGTTGACATCTATAGACGGCGCAGTCCCGAACTCGCCCTGGCGATCTCGCGCGAGATGGGGGCGCCGCGCGCCTACGCGCTCGACGCCCAGGTCGCGTCCGGCTTGGCGCATCTCGAAAAGATGGCCGAGGTGCTGAAGGGTTTCGCGTTCGAAGAGCGGCGCGGTACGTCGCTCGTCGTCAAGGAGCCGGTCGGCGTCGTCGGCATGATCACGCCGTGGAATTGGCCCCTGAACCAGATCGCGTGCAAGGTCGGCCCAGCGCTCGCGGCCGGCTGCACCATGGTGCTGAAGCCGAGCGAGGTGGCACCCCTCGATGCCATTCTCTTCGCCGAGATCCTCGACGAAGCCGGCGTGCCGCCCGGTGTGTTCAATCTCGTCAACGGCGACGGGCCGGGGGTCGGCCAGGCGCTGGCGACCCACCCCGACATCGACATGATGTCCTTTACCGGGTCGACGCGGGCCGGCATCCTCGTGGCCAGGGCCGCGGCCGATACGGTGAAGCGGGTCCACCAGGAACTCGGGGGCAAGTCCGCCAACATCCTGTTCCCGGACGTCGACTTCGAGGACGCCGTCACCAAGGGCGTGGCGGGCTGTTTCGACAATGCCGGCCAGTCCTGCGACGCCCCGACCCTGATGTTCGTGCCCCGGGAGCGGCACGACGAAGCCGCGGCCCACGCGAAGGCGGCCGCGGAAGCCTTCATGGTCGGCGCACCCGACGCAGCCGGTAGCGAACTCGGCCCGGTGGTCAGCGACGTCCAGTTCGGCAAGATCCAGGACCTGATCGCGAGCGGCATCGCCGAAGGCGCCCGCCTCGTGACCGGCGGGCCGGGACGCCCCGATGGCCTCGAGCGCGGCTATTACGTCCGTCCGACGGTGTTTGCCGATGTGACGCTCGACATGCGCATCGCTCGCGAGGAGATCTTCGGCACGGTGCTGTCGATCGTGCCCTATGACGACGTCGACGAGGCCGTCCGACAGGCCAATGCGACCGTCTACGGCCTCGCGTCCTACATCCAAGCGAAGGACATCGCCAAGGCGCGGGCCGTCGCGCGACGCATGCGAACCGGCAACGTCCACATCAACTATCCGGTGCCCGACCTCGGCGTGCCGTTCGGCGGCTACCGCCAATCCGGCAACGGTCGCGAATACGCCGAATACGGGCTCGACGATTTTCTCGAGATCAAGGGCGTGCTGGGCTACGGAGCGGCCTGAGGTCGGGGCAGGCCAGAGCCGTGGCACGTACCGCGAGATCAGGCAACGGTGCGACGCGCGTGTCGGCCCGTTACCAAGACCCCACCGGACCCGTTGCGTCCTCGAAGGCTGTGCCGCTAGACTGGGGCCGCGGCACGTTCGAGGAAACACGATGCAGAGGTCCGGTGTTCGCCGCCCTGCGCTGACTTGCTTTGTCGTCTGGGCCGTCATCCTCATGGCCCCGACCGTCGAGGCACAGACGCCGACAAGGCCCTATTTCATCCCGGCGGAAGCCGTCTTCGACCGGATGACGTCGCGCGACCGCAACGAAATCTTCCTCGAGTTGATGGCGACCGGCGACTACAACGCCATGGTTTCGACGCAGTTCGGCAGCCGGCTCTATGACGCGACGGCGAGCTTCCAGGTCAACCATGGGATCGAGCCGACCGGCATCATGACGCCCGAGACGGTCGCGGCCTTGAGTGCGGTCGGAGGCCGGATCTTCAACAGCTGGGGCTTCGAGTTCCTGGACCATCCGTTCGCGGCGGCCTCGCTCGCGGTGCCGAGCCGCTTCGGGCTCGTGAGATCCCCGACGCAGCACGGCTTCGCGATGGAGAACCGGAACCGCACGCTCAGCCTCGACTTCGCGTTCTTCCCCGACAGCGAGTCTAACCTCGCCGAGATCTTCGATCACCTGACCCGGCCCGGGCCGGGGCGTCGCTACGATTACAAGGTCATCCGGCCGACGTTCTTCGCGATCGCGGGCGGCTCCGATACGTCGGGCACCTATTCCCGCTACATCGTGACGACCGGTGGGATCGCGGGCTTCACACTGTCCTGGAACACGTCCGCCTTCCCGAACGGGATCCGCGTTGCCGTCGTCATGGCCAACGAACTCTATCCGCAGCACATGGTGTCGGACAGCGGACAGTCCGCGGACCTGTTCGACATCCCCTTCCCGGAGGCTACGCCCACCAACGCGGGCTCAGACGCCGTATCGCAAGCCGCGCTCCAGGCCAGGATCGAAGCCCAGGAGCGAGCGGCGGAGACCGCGAGGGCCGAGGCGCAGGCTCGCGCGGAAGCGCAAGCGCTCGAAGTCGAGCGGCAGCGGATCGCCCTTCAGGAGCAGGCCGACCGCAAGGCTGCCGCCGAAGCGGCGCAGCGGGCCGCGGCCTCCGCCAAGGCCAAGGCCGATCAGGAGGCGCGCGAGGCGGCGGTGGCCCTCATCCGGCAGGAGCGACTCGATCGGGCGTCGACGGCCGCGAAACAGGCTTTGAGCGACGCTTCGGGTTTCATCAAAGCCGATCATGAAAACCCCCACCTGCTGGAACACCTGCAGCAGATCGCCGACCTCAACGCCAGCTTGGCCAAAGGCGAACCGGAGGCCATCGAAAGCGGCACCGCTGCCCTCACAACGGCCTTGGCTCAGGATGGAGCCTATTCGGGCTACGAGGTCCGTCTTGCCGCCGAGCGGCAACGCGACGCTGCACGGTCCCTCGCCGACGCCGTGCGCGTGCTCAAGGTCCAGAAGACCTTCCTGCTCGGCCTCCTGTCGCAGGACCCGACATCGACCCGGACCACGACCTTCCTGCCCCTGGTCAGGCAAGCGGAGGCGGCGCTCGAGGCGACCGATCTCGAACGGGCACAGACCCTGATGGGCACCATCGACACCGCCATCGCCCAGGCCGGCCTGCGGCAACAGTTCGCGGTGGCATTGGCGGCGACCGGCGAGGCCGGCTCGTCACCGCCCGCCGCCGTGAACGCGGGCCCGGACGAACTCTCGGCCGGAGGCACATTGTCCGGAACCATCGGCACGACGCCGGCCTCGAACTGACCCGGCCGCCCGGGAGGAGTGCGTCAGATCGCTTAGGCCGACACACCTAGTCCTGCGGCATGGCCTCGTTCAGCCGGTCGTAGTTCTTCACCACGACGTCGACGTTCCCGGGGAACTGCAGCTTCGGGATCGTCGGCAGCGTCGCGTTGAGCTGGTCGATCGTATCCTTCTTGTCCTTGGCCGAGATCTGCTTGTCGGCCTGGATGTCGGCGACCTGCTTCTTGATGACGGCATCGACGCCGATGTAGCGCTTGGCGTCGGGGTCGATGCCGGCCATCACGATGCCGATATTGTTCTCGACGGCGTCGTAATCCTTGTAGCCGGCGAACTTGTACTTCTTGGCCACGGCATCGAGCTTGCTCATCGTGCCGGGATCCGGCTCGTCGGTGCCATCCGGCATCTTCTCGAGCACGGTATCGATGTCCTTCTTGGCCGCGATGAATTGCTCGATCAGGGCCGGCGTCAGGGCGATCTGCTTGACCTCCCCGGCCGCCGGGGTCGCGGGTGTCGCCGAGTCGGCCCCTGTGGCAGGAGTCGTCTGCGCAACCGCGGACCCCGCATCCATGGCGTCGGCGACCAAGCCGGACCCCGCCAGGGCGAGGCTCAATGCCAAGGTGCCCGATGTCATGATGGCGCGCATATGATCTCCCTCCCTTGCCTGGATCGGCTGCGGCGCCAGCGGGCGGCCGACACGACCGATCCATGGTGTCACGTTCCTCGGCCTACATTGACACCGGCCGGGCCGCGGCGCCACTTATCCCGTGAGGAGCCAGAATGTCGGATTTCGCGCGGATCGAAGCCATGGCGGGGGACGTCACGGCCTGGCGGCAGGAGATACACCGTCATCCCGGCACGGCCTTCGATGTCGGCGCGACGGCAGCCTTCGTGGCCGAAAAGCTTCGCGGCTTCGGCCTCGACGAGGTCGTCGAGGGGGTCGGCCGCACCGGCGTCGTCGGCGTGCTCAAGGGGAAGCTGGCGGGGTCGCGGATGATCGGGCTCAGGGCCGACATGGATGCGCTGCCGATCTCGGAGCAGACCAATCGCGCCTATGCGTCGCGCGAGCCCGGCAAGATGCACGCCTGCGGCCACGACGGCCACACGGCCATGCTGCTCGGTGCGGCCCGATACCTGAGCGCCGAGCGAGACTTCGCGGGCACGGTCGTGTTCGTGTTCCAGCCGGCCGAGGAGATCTCGCAGGGCGCCGAGGCGATGATCGCCGATCGCCTGTTCGAACGTTTTCCCGTCGACACGATCTACGGCCTGCACAGCTTGCCGGGCCTGCCGGTCGGCCGGTTCGCCACACGGCCCGGCCCCATCATGGCCTCGGTGGACCGGTTCGACATCGTGGTCGAGGCGCGCGGTGCCCATGCCGCCATGCCTCACCAGGGCGTCGATGCGGTTTACGTGGCAAGCCAGATCGTCGTGGCCCTGCAGGCGATCGTGGCCCGCAACATCGATCCTCTGGAGCCGGCCGTCGTGTCGGTGGCGGCTGTCCGGGCCGGGGAGGCGTTCAACGTCCTGCCCGACACCGCGACCCTGAAGGGCACGGCGCGAGCCCTTTCGCCCAAGACCCGGGATACGATCGAGCAGCGCCTGCGCGAGACCGCCGAAGGGGTCGCCCGGCTGAACGGGGCGGTGGCGCGGGTGACCTACGACCGGATCTCGTCGCCGACCATCAACCATCCCGCCGAGGCCGGCATCGCGGCGCGCATCGCAGGCGAGGTCGCCGGCCCCGCCCATAGCGAGGCCGCCATGCCGCCTCTGATGATCGGCGAGGATTTCGCGCGCTTCCTCGAGCAGCGTCCCGGCGCCTTCAGCTTCATCGGCAACGGCGATTCGGCCGGGTTGCACCACCCCGCCTACGACTTCGACGACCGCGCGATCCCGGCCGGCATCGGCTATTGGGTCGGGTTGGTCGAAGCGGAGTAGCGGCCCAGCCGCCGACGCGGCCAGGCGCTCGTCGCGTGCGCGACGGTGTCCACAGCAACGGCGGAAATTCACCCCAGCCTCATTCTGAGCGGAGCCCAAGTCGGCTCCGCTCAGAATGAGGCTGTGTAGAACACAAGTCGAAGCTTTGCGCCTTTGGTATCACTCGGCCATTGCCGGCACGTCCGTCTTGGGTGCAGGACTTTCTTTCGACAAGGCTTCGAAGAACAGCTGGTACCGGCCCTGGGTCACCATAGCGGTCTGAAACCACGTGGCGAGGTCGTCCCAGGGATCCTTGATCGTGGCCAGGCCCGAGATGAATGCCACGATGGTTCCGACTTCGGTCTTGCCGCCGACGACCAGCCACCCGCCGATCCCCAGGACCCCGGCGATGCCCCACTGGTGGCAAAGGTTCATCAGGAAGTTCATCGAATATTTGAGTTTGTAGACTCCCATGTTGAGCCTGAAGACTTCGGCAAAGCGGCTTTCCTGCTGCCGGCGGACTTCCGCGCCTTCCTCTTCGCCGACCAGCGCACCGCTTGCCTCGCGGAGCTTGGCGATCCTCGCCTGGGCCCTCCGCGTCACCGCCCGCTGCATGAGCGGGACGAAGACGAACTGGGGTACGAAGACCGCCGCAATGACGATCGCCATGACAGGCTGAAGGTAGAGGAGGTAGCCCGAGACGCTGAGAAGGATACCGCCCTGCAACAGCGGCTCGGAGATCGACTCGCCCACGAAGGCGCCAATGGGTTCGCTCTCGGCGATCACCATCGAGATCTCGGTGCCTTGCGTCTGAGCCGTCGTGTCGGCATTCGACGCCGCTCCCCCGTCGCGCTGGTTGAGGAAGGTCCGCAGGCTTCGCACCCCGTGTTCCGACACCCAACTGCGGTAGATGTTGGACAGGAGTTTGAGGAGGCCCTGCCCGAGGACCACCGCGGCATAGGCCGACACGAAGAACGCCAGCGAACGGAAGCTTCCTTCCTTGAGGGACCGGTTGACGACGCGCCGCTGGATTTCGATCGGCACCGTGTTCAGCACCGCGATCAGACCCGACAGGAGGCACAACCAGACCTGGTCGCCGCCGCTGATGCGCCAGATCAATGTGAAATAGTTTTTCGGAAGCGTCTTGCCTCGGATCGTCCGACGGTATTTGCCGTGCCTCCACGGCGTCGGAAGGAGGCTGAAGGTGAGGGGTTTATCCTCCATGAGATCGGTTCATGGCCGCGCCTTCGTCGGGTGACGTCGTTGGCCGCAGCACGCGAAGACCGTTTCCATCGATGTCGCCGGCCCCGGCCGGACCGGTCCTCACGTCTTCGGCACCGTCATGCCACGTTGCACGGCCGGCCGGTCTCCGACGCGGGCGAGCCAGGCCCGAATGGCCGGCTTGTCGTCGAGGTGATGGCCGAGGGCGTCCTTGAGGAAGGTGGTTGCGGCCAGCGTCCAGGCGTAGCTGGAGATGTCGGCGATCGAGTAGTCCTGGCCGGCCAGGTAGGGTACGGCCGCGAGCCGCCCCTCCATGACGCCGAGCAAGCGTCCCGATTCGGTCGTGAACCGCTCGATGGCGAGCGGCGCCTTCTCTTTCGAGCGCACGCCGAAGAAGCCGAGCTGGCCCAGCATGGGACCGAGTCCGCCCATCTGCCAGTTCAGCCACTCGAGCGCTGCATAACGCTGCGGCCCCGAGGGCGCCAGCAGCTTGCCGGTCTTCTCGGCCAGGTAGACCAGGATGGCGCCGGACTCGAAGATCGCCAAAGGGCCGCCCTGCGCTTCGTCGTCCACGATGGCCGGGATCTTGTTGTTGGGCGCGACCTTCAGGAACTCGGGTGCGAATTGCTGATCCTTGCCAATGTCGATCGGGTGGACCGTGTAGGGCAGCTCGAGCTCTTCGAGCGCGATGGAGGCCTTGCGGCCGTTGGGGGTTCCCCACGTGTAGAGCTGGATCATGCGGCTTTGCCTTTCGGGGCTGTGATGAGACCGGCCGCCCGGAACCAGACGACGGCATCGGCAAGCGCGTGCTGGTAGGGACGCGCCGTGTAGCCGAGTTCCCGCTCGGCCTTGGCCGAGGAGAAGAACATGCGGTACCGGGCCATCCTCAAGGCGTCGACGGTTGCAAAGGGTTCCCGGCCCGTGAAGCGGGCCACGACCTCGGCCGCATAGGCCAGCGGGAAGATCGGGCCGCGCGGCAGTTCGACGGTGGGCGGTCTACGGCCCACGAGGCCCGCGATGACCCGGAGCATCTCGCCGAGAGACACATCCTGCCCACCGAGGACGTAGCCTTCGCCGACTCGGCCCCGCTTCCAGGCCAGGAGGTGACCTTGCGCTACGTCGTCGACATGGACGAGGTTGAGGCCCGTATCGATATAGGCCGGCATCTTGCCGTTGGCGGCTTCGACCACGATGCGGCCCGTGGGAGTAGGCTTGACGTCCCGTGGTCCGATGGGGGTCGAGGGCAGGGTGATGACGACCGGCAATCCCTCGGCCGCCATGGCCTCGACGAGCCGTTCCGCCAGCACCTTGGATTTCTTGTAGGCCCCGATCGTCGTCTCGGGCCGGTTCGGCGCCGTTTCGTCGACCGGCACGCCATCGTTCCGCAGCTTCAACGTCGCGACGCTCGACGTATAGACGATGCGCTCCAGCCTGGCGCTCCGTGCCGCTTGCATCACGGCCCGCGTCCCCTCGACGTTGGCGTCGACGATGTCGTCCGGGTTCGGCGCCCAGAGCCTGTAATCGGCCGCGACGTGGAAGAGGTGGCGGCAACCGTCGAGCGCACGAGCTACGCCTGCTTCATCGCGAATGTCGCCTTCGACGATCTCGACCGCGAGTCCCGCCACGTTGGTGCGCGGACTCGTGGACCGGAGCAGCACCCGCACGCGTTCGCCCTCGTCGAGCAGCGCGCGCACCACGGCCGAACCCACGAAGCCGCTGGCGCCTGTGACCAATATGGGACCGGTCAACGAGTCCGTCTCCTGTCCATCGAGGCTCGACCCGGTCCCATCCTTGACGACCTCTGGCTCACATTCGAGTGTGTGGGATCCTCGTCGAAGCTTGCGCTTCACCTTTCGTCATTGCGAGGCGGTGCGCCGAAGCAACCCAGCCTGACCCAGAATGAAGCTGGGTCGCTTCGCTGCGCTCGCGATGACAGTCGATGGTGCTCTTCGCTCCTGAACCTGTCTGACACACTCTAGCGCCTACGGGCCCGGCCGGAAAGCCGGCCCGTTTAGGAAGCGAGGCTGAGCGCGGGAGCCGAGATATCGTGAATGCGGACCGACCGGCATGCGTCCCGCGCAATGTCGCAAAGGTGACGGTGATGGGTGAGATAGATCACCTGGCCGACCTCGGCCATCCCGGCGAAGAGCCTGAAAGCTTCTTCGGCCCGGAAATCGTCAAAGGTTTCCATGATGTCGTCGGCGATGAACGGGACCACGCGTCGCGCCGCGGCGAACTCGTAATAGCCCGCGATGCGCAATGCCAAATAGAGTTGAAAGCGCGTGCCTTTGGAGAGGTCCGACGCCACCTTGGTGCTGCCATCGGCCGCGACCCCCATCAGGATCTCGACGTCCTTGTCGGGTTGCGTCACGAGTCCACGGTAGGCATCCCGGCTGATCACCGCGAAGGCTTTCGAGGCGCGCTCCATCATGGCGCTGCGATGCCGGTCGCGGTAGGAGCGCAAGGCCTGCTCGGCCGAGGCGATGCCGGCCCGCAGCCGGAGGTAATGCCGGGCCTGGTCCTCGATCTCGAGCAGGATCGTGCGCCGCTCCTCTTCGATCCGGGCCACGGCGTCGTCGCCCCCGACCGCCTCCACGGCGTCGGAGGCGCGGGCGTGTTCGGCGAAGAGGGCTCGCGTTCGTCCGTCGAGATCCTCCAACCGGGCCTGGAGTTCGATCGCCTCGGCGTCGAGCCCCGCGGGGTCGAGCCCTGCGAGCAGGTTGTCGGCAACCCCGACATCGTCGACCCTCAGGGCAGCGCGCAGATCCTGCTCGACCGCTTCCGTCTGCCGCCGGAGGTCGTCGCGGCGTTCGACGGCTCGAAACCGCTGGCCCACCTCGATCAGGGTCTCGACTCCGAAGAAGGCCGTCATTTCGGCCTTGCGGGCGAGATTGGCGGCGTCGGTTGCAGCGATGGCCGACCGGCGTTGGCGCGCGGCCGCGAGGTCGCGCTCGCCCTTGAGGCGTGCTTCCTCGTCCTGGCACGCCTGCCGGACCCGTCTGCCGATTTCGTCGTCGAGATCCCTGATGCCGACCGCTTCGGTCGGAACGTTCAGGGCCGCGGCCAAGCCCAGGACATCGGCCGCGAAAGCGTCCTGATCCTTTTCCATGGCCGCGATGCGATAGGCGAGATCGCCTTGGGTCTGCAGCACGGGCGCGAGGTCCGCGAGGATCTTCAACACTTCCCGGACCGCATCGACGGACGGGAGGGCACCATCCCGACCGAGCCAGCAACCGGCACAGGCGGCGGCCCAGGCCGCGGACCAGCCCGCGTCGGCACGCCTCGCCTCCGCCAGCCGTCGCTCGCGGTCCCCCACCGCACGCTGCCGCTCCTCCACGGCGGAGCGCAACGCCTCGAGTCCGGCTCCGCGATCGAGACTCGCTTGCGCGTCGCCCATGAGGCGATCGAAGCGTGCTTCCGGGTCGTGCGGAACGCCGGCCTCCCGCAAGGCCTCGGCGATCCTGTCGCGCGCCGCAAGCGCATCGGCCTCGGCATGGGACAGGTCGCGCTCCGCCTCGCGAAGAACCGCTTCGGCCGCGAGAGCCTCCCTGCGTCGCGCCATCCAGGCACCCAGCTGCGGCGCATCGATCTCGGCCGGGAGCGGCGGCACGAGAGAGCCCAAAGCAACCTCGATCCGCTGCGCGACGTCCTGGAGCCGATGCTCGGCCGCCGTGTGGAGTTCCACGGCGCGCGCCAGATCGACCTCGACGCCGGCAAGGGTCAGACTGGTCTGCCGAAGCTTCGCGACATCGGCGGCACGCCCGAAACGCGCGCTCGTGACCATGTCGTCACGGCGCAGCAGATCTTCGAATCTGTCGGCAGACGCTGCCTCGAGCGTTTGGCGATGCTCGGCCCAGGCGCGCTCGCGCGCGGCCCGGATCGTGGCGGCCTCCTGCTCGCCGACGACGCCCGCGATGGAAGCCAGCGCGTCGACTTCGGCCATCAGGCGTCGACGCTCGCCGCTCAGGCGGTCGATGTCGGCCCTCTCGCGGTCGACACGGCCCCGGGCCTCGTCCCGGGCTTTGGCGAGCCGCTCGAACGCCGCGAGGTCCGGCAGCATGAGGGCATGCAGCTGGCCGACGTCGCCGGACCAGGGCCGAAGTGCTTCGAGCGACCGGGTCAGCACCTCGCGCAAACGAGGCAGAGCCCGCTCGGCCGCGATCCGGCGTGTCGCATGATCGCTGCCGCGCAGGACGGCCAGGACGCCGGCGAGCCGCGACGTCTCCCTCTCGGATCCGCCGCCGCCGGCCGCCTCCAGCCGGCCGCGAGCCTCGGACAGTGCGTGCTTTGCGGCATCGCGTTCGCCCTCTGCGCCGGCGACCGCCGACGCGACGCCGGAGCGGCTCTCCAGGAGCGCCCGCAACGCGCCGAGCGTCGGCGCCGCGAGCGTGACGTTGCGGGGGTCCGTGTCCGGCGCAAGACCGAGCCGGCCCAACAGGGATTCGATCGCCAGGGAAGCGGCCCGGGCGGCGAGGCGCCTCTCGGGCAGATCCTTGTCGGCCGTGAGGTGGCGGGCACGCGCCTCGACGAGGCGAGCGACGCGGGGCGACAGACGGAGCGCCGCTTGGTCGACCGCCATCCCGTTCAGGGCGGTCGACAGCGCCTCGATGACGGCGTCGATCCCCTTGAGCTCCGCAGCGCCTTCGATCTCCCGCCGTTCGATCTCCCGCAGGTCGTCCGGCCAGGTGGCCGGAACGTCCGGCAGATCCGCGAGAGGCTGCAAGTCCCGCCTCAGGCGGCGCAGCGCGGAGAGCCGCGGCAGGGCGGCCGCATGACGGCCGATCTCGTCCAGGCGGGCCCGGATCCTGGCGCGGTCCGCAAGGGCCGCATCGTAGTGCGTCCGGGCTTTGTCGCGCATGGAGACGAGTTCCGCATAGGCCGTCGCGAAGGTGTCGCTCTCCTCACGCTGCGCCTTCAACGTCGCGAGCCTCGCCTTGAGGTCCGACAAGGTTCCGCTCCGTGCCCGGAGCTTGTAGAAGCCGTCCGCCTCGAGGCGCAGCGCCACCAGGGTCTGGCTGAGGTCGGCCAGACCGGCGCTGGCCGAGAACAGCAACTGGCCGAGGTCGCCCTTGCTGGCCAGGATACTGTCGCCGCCGGCCTCCAGGGTCTCGTCGTCGAGCGAGAACATGGTGCGGTAGCCGGCGCGGTCGATGCCGCCGAGCTCTCCACCGATCAGGGCCTCGGCGACGGGGCGCTTCGCGTCGTCGAAGAGGCTGGCCTGAGGCCGCTTGACCCTCACGAGTTCCTGGCACCCTCCGGAGAGGTCCAGCGCACCGCCGATCTGCATGGTGGCGTAGGGGTGGATGAAATTGTAGCGGCTGCGCGTCTCGATGCCGAACAGCAGATCGAGGAAGCCCGAGAGAGCGGTCGACTTGCCGGCCTCGTTGGGCCCGTAGACGATATGCAGGTCGGGACGGCCCGGCTCGGCAGGACCGAAATCGATCCGCCGGTCGGTGAACTTGCCGTAGCGGGTCAGATCGAGACGCCGAAGCCGCATCTCAGGTCGGTTCGTCCGCTGCTGGCGCGTGGAGCCGGGCCAGGACGTCCTCGGCGCCGTCCGCCACGTAGCGCGCCAGCGCGGCCTCGAAGCTCTCGGCATCGTTGCCGAGGACCGTGGCCCGGCATTCCGTCGGCAACTGCCCGCGGAGTTCCTCGGCGACGGCGGCCATCTCGGCCCTGAACGCCTCGGAGTGCAGGATCTCGTCCCCGATGAGGTGGCGTAGCTCGGCGAAGGGATCGCCGAGCGTTCCACGCGAGGCCTCGGCCTCGGGGGCAACGCAGTCGATCTCGAGCTTCTCGACCCAGCTTCGACCCATCGTTTCGGCGCGCGTGTCGGCCTCGGTCTTGATCAGGTCGCCGTCGCGCCTGAGCTTCCAGGCGAGCGGCGTGTTCCCGGTGAGGGTCAACCGTGCCACGAGATGGTCCGAGACGGCGGCGTCCCGCGCCCGTCCGAGAGCCGATTCGATCGCGAAAACGACCTCGTTCCACTCGTCGATCCCGTCGAGGTCGACCGCGACACGCTCGAACTGCGCGAGACTGGTGACCCGCTCCTCGAGCGTGACGGTGCGATCGTCCGCGACCGTCACCAGGGTGACGGATTTCGGGCCCGCCTCGTTGATGTCGCGGCCCTGCGGCATGCCGGGCATCACGACCGTGGCGGCTTTGCGGGAACCCGGCGCCGTCTCGTGCATCACGTCGCGCCGATGAACATGCCCCAGCGCCCAATAATGGAACCCCGAGACATGCAGGTCTGCCACGGCGCAGGGCGCGTAGGGGTCGTGGCCCGACGACCCTGCGAGACTGGTGTGCATGAGCGCGATGTTCACGGCGCCGTCGACCGGCCGCTTGAACTTCGCCAGCAGGCTTTCGGGCGCATGCGGCTGGGCGAAGCTCAGCCCATGCAGGACGACGTCGAACCCGCCCGCCACACGCTCGACCGTGACGGCATCGGCGCGGCCACCGAAGACCTTCACCGACTCGGGGAACAGCAGTTCCCTCGTGATCTTCGACAGGGCGTCGTGGTTGCCGCGGATCACGAAGGTGCGGACCCCCGCCTCGTGCAGACGCTTGACCTGCTCGGCCAGGAACCTGGCCGTCTTCATCGAGGTCTGCTCGCCGTCGTAGAGGTCGCCGGCCAACAGCAGCGCGTCGACCTGCTCGGCGATGCACAGATCGACGATCCGCACGAAGGCCTGCCGTGTTGCATTGCCGATCAGCGCCGCGAGCTCGGGGTTGCGGAGGGCGAGCGAGCGCAGCGGCGAGTCGAGATGGATGTCGGCGGCGTGGACGAAGCGAAAAGCCATTGGATTCGGGGACTTCGAGAGCGAGCTCGGCAACGACGGGTCTACTGCAACCGCGTGCCGGGAGCTACCTTGGATCAGCAGAAGGGGAGGTTGTCCCCTGCCACTTGATCTCGCGCCCTCACTGCGCCTTGGCGTTGGCGGGCTTCAGGTCTTCCGGCCCGCAGACCGTCATGGAGAAGTCCCGGCCTTCCCAGCGGTCCGCTTCGGGCCAATGAAACGTGAACACGACGGTCGCGCCTATCGCCAGGGCTCCCGTGTCGAGGTCGGCGAAGTGGAGGCCGAAGGGCGTCGGGCAGGTCTCGATGTCGCGGGTGGTCGCCCAGCCGTCGCTGCTCCAGTGCACCCGCGCGCGTTCCAGCACCTGGATGCGAAGCGTCTTGCCGGCCACGAGCGTCGTCGCGACGTTGCTGAAGCGCCACCCCGCCAGCTTCGACTCGGTCTTGCCGATGGCGTAACGCCGCGACACCTGGGGCGGCGTATCGAAGACCACGCCGTCGCGCAGCGATCGCAGCAGCTTGAGATGCTCCGAATGGGCCCAGACGAGGGGCATGGCGGACCCCGAGGGCTTGCCCCGCACCAATTCGTGAGCCGGAATATCGTCGGTGTCCCAGATCTGCTCCGGGATGAGGCCACCGTCGCTCGACGAGGCTTCGAGCGTCTTCAGTAACCGGCGCGCCTCGTCGTGGTTGCCGAGGGCGAGTTCGTAATGGGCGCGTTCGCCGGCCATCAGCGGCCAGGCTCGGCCGATCCCGGTACCGTCGAAGGGCGAGCCGTCCTCGTGTTCGCCATAGCCGTCATCGTTGTAGCGGCGCCAGAGCGGCCCCTGGGGGACCTCGACCTTCAGCAGGTGATCGATGGCCTTGACGGTGTCGAGGATCCGCGGATCGTCCGCGGCCCGTAGACCGAAGCGCACCAGAGCGAGAGCGTCGGGGCTAACCACCGTCGAGGCCGCATGGGCCTGGTTGGCCAGCGGAATGTTCCTGATCGCGACGGTGCCTTTCAGCGGCTGGGGCACCTCGACGGTTTCGGGCGGCGAGATGCGGACGTAATAGCCCGGAATGCCGAGGTCGTGGCAGAGCCCGGTGTCGGTGGCGTAGGTCCAGCGCTCGATCATGCCGTTCCAAAGATCGGCCGTCTCCAGCAGGAAATCGACGTCGGCTCCGTGGCCGAGCCGGCGCCCGATATCGGCCGCCACCACGAGCCCCGCGATCTCGACCGCGAGCGTGAAGGGCGAGTAGCCGCCGTCCTCCTCCCAGCGGTCCTGACCCGTGACCGGCCCGTTCAGCACGATGTAGCGGGCCGCGTGCCGCACCATGGGCCAGAAACGTTCGAGATCCGCCTGGCCGATGGCGCCTTCCCAGAAAGAAGCATCGACGAGCAGGATCGGAAAACCCGTCTCGTCCATCTGGATGCCCGGCCAATAGCCCGCTCCGTCGAGCCACATGTTCTGCGGCCAATGCCCGTCGGCCTCCTGGGTGGCCTGCAGGAAGGTGAGCACGCGCCGCACTTCGGAATCGGCCCCGATGGCGAGCAGGGCGGACGCGCTCTCCGTCAGATCCCGAGGCCACACCAGATGATAGCCGCCGAGGTCGTCGTCGCCCTTGCTGGCCCCCCAGGGAATCGACAGGCTCGCGATCATGCCGCCCCCGAAGGGCAGCGCCTCGTGGGTCCGCAGGACGGCGGTCGAGACCCGATAGGGACTGACGGTGCGGTCGCTCGACCCCTCGTGGGGCGCCACCGCATCGAGCGGCAGGAGCGACGCCTGCCAGGACCGCCAGCCCGCCACATAGGCGCGCTCGGCCGCCTGATACCCGTCCATGAGGCTGGCTCGGGCAAGGTTGCCGGCGTCGTGCCGTTCGCGGCCGAAGCCGATCGCCAGGACGACCTCGCCGTCCTGGCCGAGATCGAGTTCGCCCGTGAGCGCGACATTGCCGTCCTCTGCGCGCGTGTAGCGCTCCGCCAGGGAGCCATGTCGCTTGAGGATGGAGAAGCCGTCGCTGGTGCCGACGAAACCGACCGAAAGATCCTTGAACGGCCGTGACGCCGCCATGGCGAGCGTCACGCCGCGTCCCTCCGCGAAGGGCAGGCGCCAACCTTTGATCGTGTCGACGAAAGCCGTGTTGTGCCGGCCGGCATTGACGAGATGCGGCGAAAGCAGAGCGAATACCCTGTAGCGGCCGGGATCGTCGCCATGCGCCGTGAAGCGCATCCTTTGCAGGACGACGTCGCGGAGCGGGTCGGCCACGATCCGTTTCTCGATCGTATAGAGCCCGTCGTGGCTACGATTGGTGAGCCGGTAGCCCGGCACGCCCGGTGCCACATGCTCGACCGTGCTCGCGGTGTCGCGCTTCTCCTCCGAGAGATAGCCCGCGCCGTCCGTGATCACGAGGCCGCAGTCCCGTGTGCAGGCCTGATCGATGCGGGGATAGTAGACTTCGTTGAGGATGCCGTGGCTGATCGTGAAAGCGACACGGCTCGTCGCGTCGCGCGCCGGGCCGCCCCCCCGCGTGGCGCGCGACCGCCCAGTGGGGGGGGGGGGCGGCCGGGCGGGGG
>CAXUOD010000002.1:20415-64911 GCA_964252585.1 uncultured Lichenihabitans sp.
CCCGGTCTTGGCGCTCGACGTCCAGGTCGGGTCGACGCCCGGATGTCCGGGCGCATCGTCGAAATCGGTCATCGTCCGCCTCGTGCGGGTGCCGCGTCGCCGAAGCGGCCTTGCGCAGGGGTCGCACCGCGGCGCCCACCTACCCTTGTTCCGGACCTGCGTTCAAGCTCATGCCCGGCGGCAGACAGCCGCGGCCCGATGCGATAGAAGCGCCCCGAGCCGGAGATCGCGGCCGATCCTTGCCCGTCGCGCCATGACCCACATCCATTCGGAAACGCCCGCCCCGTCGCACGGTCCCGTGGCCCTGCTCGGCGTCCCGGTTCAGGCCGGCACGCGCCAGGCAGGCTGCCTGATGGGGCCAGCGGCGTTGCGGACCGCCGGCATCGCATCGGCGCTCGAAGGCCTCGGCTGCCAGGTCGTCGATCACGGCGACCTCGCGCCCGGACCCATCGGCCAGGATCCCGTCGACCCCGTACCGACCTTGCGCAACCTCGGCGAGGTCGCGGCCTGGACGCGGGCCATCGGGCAGCGGGTCCACGACTGCATGGAAGCGGGCGAACTCCCCATCGTTCTCGGCGGCGACCACAGCCTCTCCATGGGCTCGGTCGACGGCGTCGCCCGCCACTGCCGCGAGACCGATCGCGAGCTCTTCGTGCTGTGGCTCGATGCCCACGCGGATTTCAACACGCCCGACACTTCGCCCTCCGGCAACATGCACGGCATGCCGCTCGCGGCCCTGTGCGGCGAGCCTGGACTCGCGGGGGTGTTCCAGGCAAGCGACGCCGGGCCGCGCCTTGCGCCGGATCATGTCCACCTCTTCGGCATCCGATCGGTCGACCGGGGCGAGCGCGCGCTGCTCCGGGCGAGGGGCGTCGATGTCGTGGATATGAGGCTGGTCGACGAATGGGGCGTTGCGGTGCCGCTGCGGCGCATCCTCGACCGCGTCGCAGCACGGGACGGGTTCCTCCACGTCAGCCTCGACGTCGACTTCCTCGATCCCTCGCTGGCGCCGGGGGTCGGCACGACCGTTCCCGGGGGCGCGACCTATCGCGAAGCCCATCTCATCATGGAGATGATCCATGATTCCGGCCTGATGGGGTCGCTCGACATCGTCGAGCTCAACCCCTTTCTCGACGACCGCGGCCGGAGCGCCCTGATCCTGGTGGACCTCGTCGCCAGCCTTTTCGGCCGCCGGGTTATGGACCGGGCCACTGCCGCGAGCCCGGTGTTTTAGTCTTGCGTCAGGGATCCAACGGCTGCGGAGATGATGACGGATGTGTCTGCGTCGAACGGCGAACGTGATGGTTCGACAAAGGAGACGAACTTGCTCCCGGCGATGCAGCGCGGGTCAAGATGTGCCCGGACGAGATCATCGATCTCACAGACAGCATTTGCCGACGGCACACCTGTCTGTGAGCTTGCCCCTGAACTGGTCTCGGTCTATTAATGGACCCAAGAGGCTTTTTGCGATGCATTGATGGATCAAACGTGGCCAAAACCGCTCTGCGTCCTCTTTCTCGCTACAGTCACGACGCTCTTGCGCTGCTCGGTCAACTCGTGCGGCGCAGCCGCATCGAACGAAAGATCACGGCGGCCGAGTTGGCGGAGCGTGCCGGATTGTCGCGCGGCCTCGTGCAGAGGATCGAGAAGGGAGACCCGGGTTGCGCCATCGGCGCCGTCTTCGAGGCGGCCGCGATCGTCGGCGTGCGTCTCTTCGATGCCGATCAGGCGATGCTCAGCCGCGCCCTCGGCGCCAACGCCGCCATCATAACCCTGTTGCCTCGATCCGTTCGATCGCCTGTGCCGAAAGCCAAGGATGACTTTTGACGCGCGTCCGACGGAGGCGTTCGTTTGGATCTGGTTGCCTGGTGAAACCGAGCCGGTCGTTGCCGGGCGGCTCGCTGCGACCGACGACCGGCTGATGTTCAATTACGGCCGCAGCTACCTGGCGCGCGACAACCCCGTTCCGATCTACCTTCCGGAATTGCCCCTGCGAGCCGGCGTCTTGCCGCTGCTCGATGGCTTGACCATGCCCAGTTGCCTACGCGACGCTGCTCCCGACGCCTGGGGACGACGCGTCATCATCAACCGCCGTATGGGCTCGAAGTGAAACGAAATCGACGCTGTCTCGATCGACGAACTCACCTGTCTTCTCGAATCTGGCTCGGATCGCATTGGCGCGCTCGACTTCCAGGTCTCCGCCATCGACTATGTTGCGCGCGACGCGAAGCCGGTTTCGCTCGATGAGCTGATGAACGCGGCGGCCAGCATCGAAAAAGGCCTGCCCCTGACGCCGGAGCTCGACCGCGCCTTGCTGCACGGCATGTCGATCGGCGGAGCACGCCCCAAGGCGACGGTCGCGTCGCGAGAACGCAAGTTCATTGCCAAGTTCTCGTCGCAGAATGACCTGTATAGTGTCGTCAAAGCTGAATTCATCGCGATGCGCCTCGCGGCGGCAAGCGGGTTGAACGTCGCTCCCGTGACGCTCGAGCACACGGCCGGCCGAGACGTCCTGCTCGTCGAAAGGTTCGACCGGAAGAGATCGGAGCACGGCTGGGAGCGTCGCGCGATGGTGTCGGCTCTGACCTTGCTCGGGCTCGACGAGATGATGGCGCGCTACGCCAGCTACGCGGAGCTCGCCACCATCATCCGCCACCGCTTCACCGCTCAAAAGCAGATGCTGAGGGAGCTGTTCGGCCGCATGCTCTTCAACGTACTCTGCGGCAATACGGACGACCATGCTCGAAACCATGCGGCTTTCTGGGATGGTCGATCGCTTGCGCTGACGCCGGCCTACGACATCTGCCCGCAACCGAGGACCGGCGGCGAGGCGACACAGGCCATGCTGATCGCAGGCGATCGACGGTGGAGCCGCATCGCGCTCTGTCTTGATGCGGCCCCCCTCTTCCTTGTCTCGGCCGCGGAGGCGTTTGCCACGGCGGAGCATCAGATTGCGACCATTCGCGACTCTTGGGGGGCGGTCTGCACCGAAGCACGCTTAAGCGAGGTCGACCGTGCCCTCCTGTGGCGTCGACAGTTCCTCAATCCATTCGCTTTCGAGGGTACTCCGCCGGCACTCGCGGCCCTGGTAGCGTGACGGGCCGCCACGACACAGGGGCCGCCCTTCCTACTGCTCGACATTCTAAGCTGGAGCGAATTCGCCAAAGGCGAAAGCGCTCTAGCCTGGCACCGCAGCGAGCCCGGCCGTGGTCATCAAGGACCGTCATCGCGAGCGAAGCGACGCGACCCAGCCCGTCCTGAATCGCCCGCTGGGTTGCTTCGTCGCTGCGCTTCTCGCAATGACGGACCCTGAGCTGTAGCTTCTACGCCGATCCGCCAAGGTCCGAAGCGCAGCCGCCGAGCCGTTATACCGACATGGCGAGCGGCGGTTCGACGTCGGCGGGGAGCGGCGACCGGTAGCCCTTCGCTCCGGCGCGCGTCTTGAGGTCGGCCTTGGCGGCCGCGACGAGGTCGGGGTTCGTCAGGGCGGCGGCGGCGGTCGCGGCCATCGCCTTGGCGACCTGGACCATCGCCTTGTGGGCCGCCGGCGCCTTGCCCTGCGCCACGACCTGCCAGGTGTGGAACGGCGTCCCGACCGCGACCGTCGGGGCATGCGCCTGCACGGTCGGCACCACCCAGCTCACGTCGCCGACGTCGGTCGAGCCGACGGCCGGGTTTCGTGCCGCATCGAAGGGCACGAGGAAGTCGGCCAGGGGCGCGTCCGTCCTCGCCATGCCGATGGTGCGGTAGATCGCGTCGATGTCGCTCTCCGTCAGGGTCTCGCGGATGCTCGTCGCGAAGGCGCGGTCCCGGTCGTCGAAATGCGGCGGCCCGAGCTCCTCCATGATGCCGTAGAGCGTCCGCTCGAGCGGCGTGTTGCCGATGAGGTTCGACACGGCGCTGACGATCCTGACTTCCACCTCCGTCTCGGTCATCAGCGCGGCCCCTTGCGCGATCTTCTTGACCCGCTCGACGAGGTCCAGCATGCCGGGCAGGTCACGGGCCCGGATCGAGTATCGGACGCGGGCGTTGGCCTGCACGACATTGGGCGCGATGCCGCCGGCTTCGAGATAGGCATAGTGCACGCGGGCATCGCTCGGCATGTGCTCGCGCATGTAGTTCACGCCGACGCTCATGAGTTCGACGGCATCGAGCGCACTGCGCCCGAGTTGCGGTGCCGCGGCCGCGTGCGAAGCGCGGCCCGTGAAGATGAAGTCGGCGCGGGTGTTGGCGAGCGCCAGCGGCGGCGCGACCTCCCAGAAGCTCGCGGGATGCCACGAGATCGCGATATCGGCGTCGTCGAAGGCGCCGGCCCGCACCATGAAGGCCTTGGCGGCCCCGCCTTCCTCGGCCGGGCAACCGTAGTAGCGCACGCGTCCGGGCGTCCCGGTCTCGGCGAGCCAGTCCTTGACCGCGGTGGCGGCCAGCAGGGCGGCAGAACCGAGAAGGTTGTGCCCGCAGCCATGGCCATGGCCGCCGGCCTCGACCGCCTTCGGTGCCGCGACGCCTGCCTCCTGGCTCAGACCCGGCAGGGCATCATATTCCCCGAGGATCGCGATCACGGGTCCGCCTTCGCCCGCCTCGCCGACGACCGCGGTCGGGATGCCGGCCACGGCCTCGGTGACGCGAAAACCCTGGTGGCGCAGTTCGGCCACGTGCTCGGCGGCCGAACGGTGCTCGGTGTAACAGACTTCCGGCATGCCCCAGACCCGATCGGCCAGGGCGATCAGGCGTTCCTTCTGCTGGTCGACGTGGCGCCAGAGTGAGTTGCGGTTGTCCATCGCGTCGATCTCCAGTCGGGCCAGTCTTCGGGCGAAGCCGGACAGTGCCGCACATCGCGAGGCAACGCCACAGCGGCTCGCGACCGCAGAGGCGGGGCTCCGGACTGGGATCGATGGCTTTGCCGTCATGGGCCGGCCTTGCGCCGGCCTTGACGACTTGGGACAGGTCGGAGCCCTGCCGCGATTGGCGCGACCCTTGCGTAGTTTCGCGCAAAGATCATGCTGCGCCTGACGCGTCAGGTGAGAAAGGTGCCCGATGAACGAGCAGGATTTGCGCAGCCTCGTCACCGACGTGAAGGACGGCCGGATGTCGCGCCGAAGCTTCGTCCGGCGCCTGACCGCGGTCGGGCTGACGGCGCCGCTCGCCGGCATGATATTGTCCCATCACGGCGTCGCCTTCGCGTCGGACCTGCGCGACACCTACCAACCCACCAAGGCGGGCGGCGGCGGCCCGCTGAAGTTGCTGTTCTGGCAGGCGCCGACCCTGCTCAACCCGCATTTCGCGATCGGCACCAAGGACCAGGAGGCCTGCCGCATCTTCTACGAGCCGATGGCGGCCTGGGACAACGACGGCAACCTCCTACCCGTCTTGGCGGCCGAAGTTCCGTCGGCGGAGAACGGCGCGGTCGCCGCCGATGGCAAGTCGGTCGTCTGGAAACTGAAGCCCGGGACGAAGTGGCAGGATGGCCAGCCCCTCACGGCGGACGACCTCGTCTTTACCTGGCAATATGCCAAGGACCCGGCCACGGCCGCCACGACGATCGGCTCCTACAAGGACTGCACGGTCGACAAGCTCGACGAGCTGACCGTGAGAGTGACCTTTGCCAAGCCGACGCCCTTCTGGGCCGACGCCTTCGTGGGCCAGGCCGGATCGATCATCCCGAAGCATCTCTTCGCCGATTATGCCGGGGCGAAATCCCGCGACGCGCCGACGAACCTTCATCCGGTCGGCACCGGTCCCTACCGCTTCGTCGAGTTCCGCCCCGGCGACATGCTGAGGGGGGAGCGCAACACGGGTTACCACCTGCCGAACCGCCCCTTCTTCGACGCGATCGAACTCAAGGGGGGCGGGGACGCGGTCTCGGCGGCCCGCGCGGTGCTGCAGACCGGCGAATACGATTTCGGCTGGAACCTGCAGGTCGAGGACGAGGTGCTGAAGCGCCTGGAGGAGGGCGGCAAGGGCCGTATCGACATCGTCTTCGGCAACTACCTCGAATTCCTGCTTCTCAACGCCACCGACCCCGCGGTCGAGGTCGACGGCGAGAAGGCGTCTGTCAAGACCAAGCACTTCGCCTTCTCGGATCCTGCGGTCCGGAAGGCGATGAACCTCCTGGTCGATCGCAAATCGATCGGCGACTATATCTACGGCCGCACGGGCCGCGCCACGGCCAACACGGTCAACGGGCCGGCGCGCTTCGTGTCGAGCGCGACGCATTTTGCGTTCGACATCGCGGCCGCCAACAAGCTCCTCGACGAGGCCGGTTGGGCCAAGGGCTCGGACGGCGTCCGGGCGAAGGACGGGAAGCGGATGCACTTCCTCTACCAGACCTCGATCAACGCCCCCCGGCAGAAGACGCAGGCCATCATCAAGCAGGCGGCGCAGAAGGCCGGGATCGAGATCGAACTGAAGTCGGTCGCAGCCTCCGTGTTCTTCTCCTCCGACGTCGCCAATCCCGACACCTACCCGCATTTCTACGCCGACATGGAGATGTACGCCAACAACGCGACGCAGCCCGACCCGACGACCTGGATGCTGCAATACGCGTCGTGGGAAGTGGCCCAGAAGGCCAACAAATGGCAGGGCCGCAACATCGTACGGTGGCAGAACCCGGACTTCGACAAGCTCTCTACCGACGCCGCGACCGAGCTCGATCCGGTGAAGCGCGCGGCGCTCTACATCCGGATGAACGACCTCGTCGTAGCCGACAACGTCCTGCCGCTGATCTACCGCGGCTCGGTCGCGGCCCTGAGCAAGGGGCTGCACGCCCCCCGGAGCGGCTGGGACAACGACCTGTGGGATCTGCCCGATTGGTGGAAGGACGCGTGAGGACGAGCTGAGCCGTGGGGGCCTATCTGCTGCGCCGCCTCCTGGTGGCGGTCCCGAGCCTGCTCGGGATCAGTATCATCCTGTTCACGGTGCTGGCCTTGGCGCCGGGCGATCCCTTCGGCGAACTCGCCTCGAACCCGAACATCCCCCCCGAGGTCAGGCTGGCCCTGAGAGTGAAGTTCGGGCTCGATGACCCGATCTACCTTCGTTACCTGCACTGGCTCGCCGCTATGGCCCACGGCGACTGGGGCTTCTCGTTCGCAAGCCGCATCGACGTGAGCCGGCTCATCCTCGACCGGGTGCCGACGACGCTCTTCGTGGTCGGCTCCTCGCAGATCCTGGCGCTGCTGGTGGCGCTGCCGATCGGCATCCTGGCCGGGGTCCGGCCCTATTCGGCTTTCGACCAGATCGCCAATACGCTGGCCTTCGTAGGCTTCTCGCTGCCGACCTTCTTCACCGGCATCCTGTTCATCCTGCTGTTCTCGATCAAGCTCGGCTGGCTCCCCTTCGTGTACGACGCCGACATCCAGGCGACAGGCTGGCAGTGGTATTGGGAGCATGTGCGCCAAGCCATCATGCCGGTGGCGGTTCTCGGCTTCTTCCAGGCCGCGTCCTATACCCGCTACGTCCGCTCGGCCGTGCTCGACGTGGCGCGACTCGACTTTGTGACGACCGCCCGGGCCAAGGGCTTGAGCGACGCCGTGGTGACGCTGCGCCACATCGCCCGCAACGGCCTGATCCCGGTCGTGACTCTCGTGGCGTTGCAGATGCCCGCCGTGTTCGGCGGCGCCATCGTGACCGAACAGATCTTCCGCGTGCCGGGCATCGGCGCCTTGCTGATCAATGCCATGCTGGCGAACGACACGCCGGTCGTCATGGCCGTCACCTTCGTGTTCGCCTGCCTGGTCGTCTTGTTCAACCTCATCGCGGACCTGCTCTATGGCTGGCTCGACCCCCGCATTGCCTTTGGCTGATCCGCCCGCCCCGGACCAGGATCCCGCGGCCGACCGGGATCCCGCCTTCGCGCGGCTCGACGCACCCGCGGCCACGACCGGGTCGCCGTCCTTCTCGGACGAAATTGCGGCGGTCGCCTCGTCCTATCCGGCCCTTGCAGGTTCCGGCCTTGCGGAAGCGGTCATCGACGTGCCGACGCCCGGCCTGGCCGTCTCGTCGCGTTGGGAGACCTGGCGCCGCTTTCGCCGCCACCGATTGGCCCTCGTCAGCATCGCGATCCTGAGCTTTCTGGTGCTCGGCGTGGTGCTCGGCCCGCTGCTCTGGCCCCTGGCGATCGACGACATCGATTTTTCGGCCATGCTGCAGGGTCCGTCGCCGACCCATCCCTTCGGGACGGACGACCTCGGACAGGACCTGCTGGCCCGCATGATCACCGGCGGTCGGATCTCGCTCGCGGTGGGCTTCACCGCCATGCTGGTTTCGACGCTCGTCGGGCTCCTCGTCGGCAGCCTCGCCGGCATGTCGCGGGGTGCCCTGGGCCCGATCCTGATGTGGGTAACGGATCTCTTCCTGGCGCTGCCGCAGCTGCCGCTCCTCCTGCTGCTCATCTATCTGTTCCGGGACACGCTGAAGCGCCTGTTCGGCACCGAGGGCGGTGTCTTCGTCATGATCGTCCTCGTGATCGGGGGGCTCGGCTGGATGCCGGTGGCCCGGCTCGTGCGGGCCCAGTTCCTCTCCCTGCGCGAAAAGGAGTTCGTCGAGGCCGCGCGCTCGCAGGGCGCCACGACGCCGCAGCTCGTTCTCCACCACATCCTGCCGAACGCCATCGGCCCGGTGATCGTCACGGCGACCATCGAGGTCTCGGCCGCGATCATCGCCGAATCGACGCTGTCCTTCCTGGGGCTCGGTTTTCCGCCCGACATCCCGACCTGGGGCCGCATCCTATTCGATGCCAAGGACCATCTCGACGTCGCCACGCACTGGGCCCTGTTCCCGGGCGCCGCGATCTTCCTGACCGTGCTGTCGATCAACTTCATCGGCGACGGTCTGCGCGATGCGCTCGACGCACGCCGGGTCGTATGAGGACGCTCGGGCCTCCTCCAGGGTCGATCCTCCCCGGCGAAGCGGGGGAGGGCGACCGAGCGCGACACGGTGGAGGGGGCGACCGGGCGCCAGCCAGGACCGCGAGCGGGCCCGCATGACCGTTCCCGTCCTCGACGTCCAGAACCTCACTGCCGCGTTCCGCCGCGATGGCGCATGGCGCGAGGTGGTGCACGGCATCTCTTTCTCGGTGGCGCCGGGCGAGACCGTGGCGCTGGTCGGAGAGTCCGGCTCCGGCAAGAGCGTCAGCGCCTTGTCGATCATGCGTCTCCTACCGCGTGACGCGAGCCGGATCGGCGGTCGCGTGCTGCTGAACGGGCGGGACGTGCTTCAGCTTCCCGAGGCCGAGATGCGCAGGGTGCGGGGCGACGACATCGCCATGGTGTTCCAGGAACCGATGACGAGCCTGAATCCGGTCCTGACGATCGGATTCCAGATCGCCGAGGGACTGAGGCTGCACCGCCAGCTTTCTCGGGCAGAGGCCGAGGCCGAAACCCTGCGGCTGCTCGACCGGGTTCGGATCCCGGCCGCGCGGTCCCGGATCGACGATTACCCGCACCGGTTCTCGGGCGGCATGCGCCAGCGGGTCGTGATCGCGATGGCGCTCGCCTGCCGGCCGAAGCTTCTCATCGCGGACGAGCCCACGACGGCGCTCGATGTCACGATCCAGGCCCAGATCCTGGACCTGATCAAGGCCCTGCAGGATGAGGAGGGCATGTCGGTCCTCTTCATCACCCACGACATGGGTGTCGTGGCCGAGATCGCCGACAGGATGGTGGTCATGCTCGCCGGCCGTGCCGTCGAGACCGGGGGAACCACGTCGATCTTCGCCGGCGCGCAGCATCCCTATACGCGTGCGCTCCTCTCGGCGGTGCCGAAGCTCGGCGCCATGGCGGGCCGGCCGCGCCCGGTCCGCTTCCCCATCGTGAGCGAGACCACGGGTGAGTTCGAGCCGATGCCCCGTAGCCCCGGAGCCGCGGTGGCGGCCGGGGCCACAGTGACGGCCGGGGCCGCGGTGGCGGCCGGAGCCGCGGTGGCGGCCGGGGCCGCAGTGGCGGAGGAGGCCGCCGCTCCGGCAGCGGTCGCGGCCGAAACGCCCGTTCTCGACGTACGCGCCCTCACTACCCGCTTCGATGTCCGGGGCGGCCTCCTGGGCCGGCTGCGCGGTCGCGTTCACGCGGTCGAGAACGTGTCGTTCTCGCTGGCGGCCGGCGAGACGCTGTCGCTTGTCGGCGAGTCCGGATGCGGCAAATCGACGACCGGCCGCTCGATCCTGCGCCTCGTCGAGCCGGAGGGCGGGGCGGTCCTGCTCGATGGCGAGGATGTCCTGAGGCTCGACAAGGCCCGGCTGCGCGACCGCCGCAAGGCGATGCAGATGATCTTCCAGGACCCCTTCGCGAGTCTCGACCCGCGCATGACGGTCGGGGCCGCGATCGCCGAGCCGATCCTCCTGAACAAGCTCGCGGGGCGTGCGGAAGCGCGCGAGCGGACCGCCGACCTGCTGAAGCGGGTCGGGCTCGAGCCCGACATGGGGAGGCGCTTCCCGCATGAGTTCTCGGGCGGGCAGCGCCAGAGGATCTGCATCGCGCGGGCGCTCGCGGTGAGGCCCCGCCTCATCGTGGCCGACGAATCGGTGTCGGCGCTCGATGTCTCGGTGAAGGCGCAGGTCGTGAACCTCATGCTCGACCTGCAGGCCCGGCTCGGCGTGGCGTTCCTGTTCATCTCGCACGACATGGCGGTGGTCGAGCGCGTGAGCCACCATGTGGCCGTGATGTATCGCGGCGAGATCGTCGAAAAGGGTCCGAGGTCCGCGATCTTCGAGAACCCGCAGCATCCCTATACGCGGCGCCTCCTCGCGGCCGTCCCGGTCGCCGACCCCGCCCGCCGTGGCGCCCGCCATGCGCTGGCCGAGGACGACATCAAGAGCCCGATCCGCTCCCTCGGCTTCGTGTCGCCGGCGCGTGACTACCGCGAGGTCTCGCCCGGACATGTCGTGCAGGTCTGGGGCGAAGCCTGGGACAAATAACGCATCTCGGTCGCGGGATCGTCCGCCTTCGCGGTCTGCCGGCCGGCGTTGGATTGCGCCTCGACAACGTCTATATCATTTCCGGAGCCCAGGTAACGACGGCGGCCGCCCTTCAACGCGTCCAGGACGGCACATCATCGTATGACGACGTCGACCGACATGGCATCGCAGGAGACCGGAGCAATGGGGCTGTCCGAAGAGCCGGCGGCCTCGGCCCCTTGTCCATCGATCAGCCTTTCCGGACGGCACGGATCGGTGAGTTGGGACTTCGTCGACGCGCTCAGCGACGGAATCTACGGGATCGATCCGGCCGGGGCGTGCACTTTCGTGAACAGGGCCGCTCTGGGCATGCTCGGTTACGCAACGGCCGACGAGCTTCTGGGCCGCAACATGCACCAGATGATCCACCATACCCGCCCGGACGGCACCGTCTACCCGCCTGCGGCCTGCCCTCTTCTCCATACGATGACGAGCGGGCGGCCCGTGCGACTCGACAACGAGCTCTTGTGGCGGAAGGACGGGACGTCCTTCATCGCCGAATATTCCTCGTTCCCGATCATCGGGGACACCGGCCCGGCGACCGGCAGCGTCATCACCTTTTCTCGAAGCGCGGCCGATCGAATCGGATCGGCCGGTGACCGTGCCAAATCGATCGAGAGAATGTGGGGCGGGGCCGAGCAGCGCCGCGCCGAAGAGGCGCTGCGGGCGAGCGAGACGAAATTCCGCAGCCTCGCGGACTCGATGTCCCAGCTCGCCTGGATGACCGGGCCGGACGGGTCGATCCATTGGTTCAATCGGCGCTGGTACGACTACACGGGAACGACCCCGGACCAGATGCGGGGCTGGAGTTGGGAGGGCCTGATCCATCCAGACGCCAGGGCAGGCGTCGTCGACCGCATCGCCGAGGCCTTTGCCGACGGCGCGCCCTGGGACGATACGTTTCCGTTGCGCGGGGCGGATGGCCTCTATCGTTGGTTCCTGTCGCGTGCGCTGCCGATCCACGACACCCCGGACGACACTCACCCGCGGGGTCGTATCTTGGGCTGGTTCGGCACCAACACCGACATCACCGAGTTGCGGGAGGCGGAAGAGAGGATCGGAGCGGCCCGCGACGCCGCCGAGGAGGCGAACCTCGCCAAGAGCACGTTCATCGCCAACATGAGTCACGAATTGCGCACGCCGCTCGCAGCCATCATCGGCTACAGCGAAATGCTGACCGAAGAGATCAGCGACGGCGGAGATCCCGCGGCCCTGGGCGAGGACATGCGCAAGATCGAGGGCAACGCGCGCCACCTGCTTGGCCTGATCAACGACGTGCTCGACCTGTCCAAGATCGAGAGCGGCAAGATGGAGGTCTTCGCCGAGACCTTCGATGTCGAGACGATGGCGCGCGACGTGGCCGCGACCGTGCAGGGGCTCGTGGCCAAGAAGGGCAACGAACTCGCACTGCGCATGGAGCCGGGCCTCGGCGCGATGCATTCCGATGTCACCAAGCTTCGGCAGGTCCTGCTCAACCTGTTGAGCAACGCCTCCAAGTTCACCGAGAACGGCACGATCACGCTGTCGGCGATGCGGCTTCCAGGCAATGGGACCCACGACAGCGGCGGCGACTGGCTGGTGTTCAGGGTCGCGGATACCGGCATCGGCATGTCGGAGGAGCAGCTGTCGCGCCTCTTCCAGCGGTTCAGCCAGGCCGACGCCTCGACCACCCGCAAATTCGGCGGAACAGGGCTCGGCCTGTCCATCAGCAAGGCCTTCGGCGTCATGCTGGGCGGGGACCTGTCTGTCGACAGCGCACCCGATCAGGGCAGCACGTTCACGGTCTTCGTTCCGGCCGTCCTGCTCGCGGAACGCGAAGCGAACGATCCCGATCCCGGCTCCCCGGACGGGCCGGGGCAGGATCGGGACAGATCAGCCGGCACAGCCAAGGACTGCGTCTTGGTCATCGACGACGACCCAGCGCAGCGCGACCTGATGACCCGCTTTCTCCATCGCGAGGGCTTCGCGGCCCGGACGGCCCCGGACGGCTATGCGGGATTGCAGCTGGCCCGATCGCTCCGGCCCAGGGCCATCCTCCTGGATGTCACCATGCCGGGCCTCGACGGGTGGTCGGTGTTGAGCGCCTTGAAGGCCGATGCAACGGTATCCGAGATCCCCGTGATCATGGTCACGTTCGTCGACGAGCGCGGGCTGGCAGCCTCGCTTGGAGCCGCCGATTACGTCATGAAGCCGGTGAGGTGGGAGAGTTTCCGGCAGGTGATGGAGCGCTTCCGCCAGGCCGAAGGGGCCGTGCTGGTCGTGGACGACGATCCCGACACGCGCCATCACGTCCGTTCGGTTCTCGAGCGCGACGGATGGGTCGTGACCGAGGCTGGAGACGGACAGGCGGCGCTGGACCGTGTCGCCGAGGCGCTCCCCCGCGTGGTCCTGCTCGACCTCGAGATGCCGGTGCTGGACGGGTTCGGCTTCCTGCAGGCGTTCCGCGCCATGCCGGGCTGCGCCGGGATCCCGGTCGTGGTGCTCACCGCGAAGGACCTCACGCGCGAGGACAGGAAGAGATTGCAGGGCGCGAGCGAGGTCTTGAGCAAGGGTGTGACGAGCCTCGGAGCCCTGGCGCGCGAGTTGAGGACCGTCACCGAAGCGGCCTCGATCAGGGATGAGCGATGACGCTGTTGGTCGCCTCGAGGCTCTACGGAGAATGGCCGAGCTAGGCAGACCTCCGACTCCGCCCCGCTTTCGGTGCGGGTGCGAGGCCATGACGCACCGAACAAGACGGGGTGGAAACCGTTCGTCTGCAATGAAGCTCTCGCCCGAATTCCCGACCCAGGCCTTTGCCAAACAGGATCCGTCGCCGGACCCGTTGTTCTACGCGCAGCCGCGGTTCGTCACGCATATCGACGACCGCGCCATCGGCTGTGTGACGCAGTTGTATCGCAACTCCTTCGAGCCTGGTTCCGTCCTGCTCGACCTGATGTCGAGTTGGGTCAGTCATCTACCCGAGGACGTCGTTTACGGGCCTGTGACGGGCCTCGGCATGAACCGGGAGGAGCTCGACGCCAACCGGAGGCTTTCGCGCAGGATCGTGCAGGACCTCAACCGCGACCCGGTGTTGCCGCTCGACGACGGCGCTTTCGACGGCGCGGCGGTTTGTGTGTCCGTGCAGTATCTCGAACGGCCGGTCGAGGTGGCGCATGAGGTGTCGCGCGTGCTCAGGCCCGGCGCGCCGTTCGTCGTCACGTTTTCCGACCGCTGCTTTCCGACCAAAGCCGTGGCGATCTGGCAGTCGCGCGGGATCGACCATGGTGAACTCGTGTCGCTCTACCTCGACCGTGCCGGTTTCGAACGGATCGAAGCCCGGCAACACCTGCTTCGCGACCGGCGGGGCGACCCCCTTTGGTCCGTCGTCGGGCGCAAGCCATCCGCGACGCAATCTAAGGATATGCAGGGGTGAATTGATCAAGCGGGATGACTGACTTAAGTTGCGCGGTCAGGGCCGACCGATGCAGGTTGGCAGCGCCGTCTCGGCGCGCCCGTCGGCGTCTTCAAAGGTCTCGGCACCGTGTCATTCCCCTTCTTGATCTGGACGATGCAGCGGACCGGCGGGACCTCGCTGACCGAACTCTTGATGGAGATGTCAGAGCATCGCAGCGCGGAGCACGAGCCGTTCAATTGGGCCAAGAAGCAGCCTCGCCAGTTCTGGCCTATCACCGATGCCTGGAACAATACGAAGAACAGCGACGTCCTGCGGGCGTCGTTCGAGCAGTTGTTCGAGCAACGCTACCTGATCAAGCATTGTTACGAGCTGCTCAGCATGTCGTTCAACCTGCATCTCATGCAGGTCTCCGTCGCGACCGATTATCGGCATGTCCTGCTTTTGAGGCGCGACGAACCTGCCCGGCTCGTGTCGAAATTTATCGCCGAAGCGCAGGGGACCTGGTTCAAGGATTTCTCGCGCAAGGTCTTCTCCGAGGTTTCGGAGGGCGAGCGTCAGCTGTCTCCCCTGCCGGTGGATCGCGTGGTCGGCCACTACCGACACAGCCAGGACGCCACGAAGTTCATCTCCGACACGTTGCTGGATCTCAAGGTACCGCAACTGCCGGTCTACTACGAGGACCTCTACACAGGTGAGCGCGAGACGCGCCTCGCCAACCTCCGGCGGCTTCTCGAATTCCTCGGCTTCACGTCGGAGGAGCTTGAGCGGCATCGAGCTCTGATCAAGGACAAGATCTTCGATGGCGGGCAGAACACCCGTTCGGTCGTGTCGCTGCTGCCCAACCTCGGTGCGGTGCTCGAAGGATTGCAGTCGGCGGGATGCGACCTAACGGAGAGCGTCCTCAGCCGTGGGGTCGTCCTGCCGCCTCACCAGGACGGTCCGGCGGGGCCGCGGGAGCGATTGGCGCGGGAATGTGCAACCTACGTTCAGACCTACGGCGCCAAAGGACCTTTCCTCGAGATCGGACAGGAAGGACCACGCCACGCCGTGCTGCATCACGCGCACTTCGCCGGCCAGGACCGCGACTTCCTCGGTCGGAGGGAGGGCGCTTCGTCGGCCGGCGTGTCGGCACGGGCCGGCAACCCCAACGATATGCGCGGCCTCTACTCCGATGCGCGTTTCGGCACGGTCCTGTGGATCAATGCCCTCGCGCACGACAAGCATTTCTGGCTTACGCTCGACGAGATCAAGCGCGTTCTGAAACCCGGCGGCACCCTGATCGTCGTGGTGCCGGGATTCAGCAAGAGCGCCGGTCAGACCGGCATCAGCATCACGGGCCAGAAAGGGAGCGCCATTGCGGATGCCACCATCACCTACAAGGTACACGATGCGCCGGATTATTGGCGCCTCAGCCCGCAAGGGCTTAGAGAGGCCGTTCTCGAAGACTTCGATGTCCGGGAGCTCCGCGTCATGATGATGCCGCCGCGGATCTTCGGGGTCGCCGTGAAACCTTCGTGAAGCGGCGCCCTGCCATCGGGGCAGAGACGTCGAAGGAGTCGGGTCAGCGTCAAGGCTGGCTCGCTAGAGAGTGCGAACCGCGAATGGCGGGAACCCATGACGACGCAGAGACATCCCTATAGCGATCAGCCCGACCGCGCCTTCTGGCGCCGCACCGTGCAGCAGACCAATCCGCTCGAGATCGGGGATTGGTACAGGAAGAAGTTTTCGCTCGCCGGTCGGCGGATCGCCACGGGAGGCAGCTGTTTCGCTCAGCATCTCGGGCGCGAAATCAAGCGTCAGGGCTATCCCTACCTCGACGTCGAGCCTGCGCCGGGCTTTCTCCCGGCCGATCTGCATCTCGACTTCGGGTACGGGATCTACTCGGCCCGTTACGGCAACATCTACACGTCGCGCCAATGGCTGCAGCTGATCGAGCGAGCCTTCGGGGAACGCGATCCGCTGGACAGGGCTTGGTCCTGCGAGGGTGGTTTCGTCGATCCTTTCCGTCCCAACATCGAACCCGGAGCGATCGGCAGCGCGGACGAAGTGGAGGTCTTGCGGCGGGACCATCTCGCCTGCGTCAGGCAACTCTTCGAACAGACCGATGTCTTCGTGTTCACGCTCGGCATGACGGAAACCTGGATGCGGGTCGCGGACGGCACCGTGTTTCCCATAGCGCCGGGCGCTCGGGGCGGTATCTGGGATGAGACGCAATACCGCTTCCTCAACCTGACCTACGGCGAGGTCGTCGATGACCTCGAAGCCGTCATCGCTCGCCTACGCACCATCAAACCGGACATGCAGTTCATCTTCACGGTCAGCCCGGTCGCGATCATGGCCACCGCCAGCCATCAACAGGTCGTCGTGGCCAACAGCTATTCCAAATCCATCCTGCGCGCCGCCGCCGGCATGCTCACGGATCGCTACTCCTTCGTTGATTACTTTCCGGGCTACGAGATCACGAGTTCGCCGCCCATGCGCGCGATCTTCTACAACCCAGACATGCGGACGATTTCTTCGGTCGGAGTCCGGCACGTCATGAGCTACTTCGTCGGGCAACATGCGGGCATCCCGCAGGAGCGCGTGAAGGTCGGCGGATTGGCCACCGTTCCTTCACCCTCTCCCGCTCCTTCATCGGATCCCGACCGCGTCCTCTGCGACGAGGAACTGGCAGCCGTGTTCGGACGCTACTGATGTTCGACATCCTGCTCACGGGAGACTCGCATACGGCAGCCCTGCGCAAGGGACAGATCGCCATCGAGGCCGAGGGGCGTTGGCCCGAACAGGTCCGACTTTCGATCCGCCCGCTCGGCGGCGGTCATCTGACCTGCGAACCGTTCTTCGTCGATCGCGGCGATCATGCGGAGATCACGGCCGCGGCCTATCGAAGGCAGCTGCAACGGCTGCCGATGGACGACGATCCGGCGGCAACGATCTACGGCTTGTCGGCCCCGCTGCATTCCGTGCGCCTCTGGCGGCACCCCGCCTGGCAGAGCTTCGCGCCGGCCGCGATGGCGGGAGGAGTCTCGGGAACACCTGTATCGAGCGGCATGCTGCAACGATTGGTGCTTGAGGATCAGCGCAATGTCCTGGATCTCCTGGCCTTGCTGAAGCGTCTCGGAAAACGGGTCTTCGTCGTCGAGGCCCCCTATCCCTTCGACCATCACCCGGCCCTCCGCAAGACGTCCCGCGATCTCGTGCGGTTCGTGGACAGGGTTTACCGAGACCTCATTCGGCGCGAGCTGACACGTTTGGCGATTCCGATCGTGGCCGTCCCGGTCCGGTGCGTCGAAGACGGTTTCATGCTGGACGTCTATGCACAGCCCGGTGATCATCACCACGGAAACCAACGCTACGGCGAGACGATGATGGACGAGGTCCTGGCCTTTCTCGACCGCGAATGGCTTGCCGCCTCCGATGGTCTGGCGGGGGTTTCGGAGTCGAGAGCCGACAGCGCGCCGTGACGCGCCTCGTCGATCACGATTCATTGCGGAGGGGTTAGGGAATGACAGCCATAGAGCCGGCCGGAATCCAGAAGGCCGGGATGAGGGCGAAGCTCGTCGAAGAATACAGCATTTCGGCGCGACTCCACGGGTTGCAAGGGCCGATGCTCGAGATCACCATGGGGACGCGTCACACTTCCATCATCTCGGCGCCGGCTTTCGCCGGCTTCGAACGCCACGTCCTTCTCCCGGGCGAGAGCGGCGAAGAGGCGGGAACGCACTTTCACAAGGGCAATCCGAACGACATGTCGCAGCTGTTCGACGACGGCTGTTTCACGACGGTGATCTGGGATCGTGCGCTCGAAGGCGACGCCCTGTTCTGGCGGACGGTTGCGGAAATCAAACGCGTGCTGACGCCGGGAGGCGCGTTGATGCTGTGTACGCGGGGTTTCGTCAAAACCAACAAGTTTGGCGTCAAGGTCGTCGGTGCCAACGGCAATCCCGTGCCTTTTCTGCCGGCGACCAGCGCGGGCGCCGCCGTTCGCAGCGATTACCTGCGGTTCAGCCCTCAAGGGCTGCGCAAGACCGTCCTCGACGGCTTCGATGTCCGCGAAATGCGTTCGGCCTTCATGGTGCCTCACCTCTTTGCCGTCGCGGTCAAGCCCGCATGACCCGGAGGCCTAAGCCCGGGGATCGTCTCCGCGGCCCGACGCTCGTGGCCTCGGCCGACCTCTTTTACAGGCGGGCGCGCCGATCCTGGCTCGCAGTAGCGGTTGCGGCCACGGTCGCCTCATCTTCGGCCTCGGCCTCAGGGTCAGACCTGTCGGACCTCGCCTACGGCCCGGATCGCCAGCAGGTCCTCGACCTTCACCTGCCGGCCCGCACCGATCATCCCGCTCCGGTCCTGGTCTTCTTCCACGGCGGAGCGTTCGTCGGAGGAGACAAGCATCCCTGTGCGCCACGCCTCGCGGCCCTACTGACGGCGCGCGGCATCGCCTTCGCCTGCTCGAACTATAGGCTGGCTCCCCGGGTCCACTACCCCGTCCCGATGCTCGACGGGGCTCGGGCCGTGCAGTGGCTGCGCGCTCATGCGGGCGATTACAATCTCGATGCGAAGCATGTCGCCGTCATGGGCATGTCGGCCGGCGCCGGCATCGCTTTATGGATCGCGTTCCGCCCCGATCTCGCGGATCCCGGGTCACCCGATCCCGTCCTGCGCCAATCGACGAGCGTCTCGGCCGTGGTCACGGGCAATGCGCAGGCGACCTACGATCCGGCGGAGATCGAGGCCAAGTTGCATACGCGGCAAATCCCGAAGTTCCTGGCGGAGCTCTTCGGTGCCGCTTCGGTCGCGGGTCTCGACGAGGCTCGGTTCGCGCAGGCCGAGCACGACGCCTCACCCATCGCCAACATGCATGCCGGAGAGCCTCCGCTCCTGGCCTATTACGCGGCCGCGCCGACGTCGTTGCCGCCCGACAGTCAACCCACGGTTTACATCCACCATCCTGAGCAAGGTTCGCTCCTGCAAGCGACGGCGCGAGGGCGGGGTGCCGACATGATCCTCCGCAACGTGACCGATTATCCTCAAGGTTGGCAGGGTTTCCTGTCGGAGGTTGGAGACTTCGTTAACGCCAAATTCAATCTGTAACGGTATTGCCGGCTTATTTTAGCCGCCACCGCTGCGTAAGATGCAGATCGCTGTTTCGAATCACCGTGGTGCCGCAATCTGCTGCGGATACCTTTGAGCAGCGGATCGAAACGTGCATGAGCCTCCACCGCGGACGGTGGGACCTAAAGGGAAATGATGTCGGAGACTTCGGCTTCGGCCGCGATGCACGAGCGTGTCGATTTTGAAGCGCTTCACAGGTCAGGTTTCTCGGCCTGCCGGAGGAGGCGGTTCGACGACGCGCTCGCGGCGTTCGAGCGTTGGGTCGCGCTTGATCCCGCTGATGCAAGCGCTTGGTTGAACTTGGCGCGGTGCCAAGCCATGGCGGGCCACTTCGGCGAGGCGCAGTCTTCCTGTCTTCGGTCTCTGGCCTTGAACGCTGCACAGTTTCGAGCCCAATGGCTTCTGGCCCGCCTTGCCGGCCGGGCCGAAGATGGCAGGCTCCGGATCGCTGCCTTGAAGGAGGCCGTGGCGTTACGCCCGGCCACGGTCCATCTGCGCCTGATCCTCGTGGGTCTCATGCTCCGCCGGATCCAGCACAAAGCCGCCATGGCGGTCGCCAAGGAGGCTCTCGTCCTTGCCCCTGCCGATCCACGGGTCACCTTGACGGTCGCGCGGTGTCATCTGGTCCTCGGCCACCTCGCTCAGGCCGAAGCGATGCTGGAGCGGTCGGGCGAGGCGCGGGGCTACGAGGCGGAGCGCGACCGTCTTCGTGAGGATCTTGCGGTCCGACGCGATCGCGCCGTCGCAAAACCGTCGGCACCCGGGACATCGCCGGCCGCCGAAGGCGGTGTGGTCCGGACGACCACGCCCGCCGCCGATGTCGCGGTCCTGCCCGGTGAAAGTCGACCGAGCGCGCGATCCATTCCGATCGCTGCGGCGCCCCGACCCACGCCGATCGGCCGGGTGTCGCGATGGTCGGGAACGAGACCCGGAGCGCTGAACGTCGAAGCTCTCGTGACCCCGGAAGCGTTGAGGACGATCGAACGGTCCCGGCGCCGTCCCGGCTTTGTCGATCACGTGCTCATCATCCGGGCCCTGATCCTGCGGGACCTCAGGCTCCGGCATCGCGGCAACAGCTTGGGGGTGTTGGTCGAACTGATCCGTCCGGCCGTGGTGGTGTTCGTGCACTACTGGCTGTTCTACCTGCTCCGCAAGCCCATGCCGGGGCAGATCCCGATCGAGACCTATGTTCTGGCCGGTTTTTCCGTGTGGTTCGCCTTCAACGGAAGCTGGCTGGGAGCTGCATCCGGCGGCAAATGGCCGGCGGGGGCGACCTCGCTGCCTGGCATCACGGAGCTGCATCTCCGGGTCGCCAAGGCGGCTTGGCCACTCCTGCTCAACCTCATCTTCTGTTTCCTGGCCCTCGTCCCCCTGAAGCTCGTCGACCGCGACCTGCCGCTCGCCAACGTTCCCGAAACCAGCCTGATCTTCGGGATCGCGGGCCTTTCGGGGTTCGGACTCGGGCTGATGCTGGACCGATTGGCGCACCGTGTCCCTCTCGTGAAAACCGTCGAGAAGCTCCTGACCTGGGCGCTATTCGTCACGTCCGGACTCTATTTCTCTATCGAAACCACGCCTCCGATCGTGGCGGGCTGGTTTTGGTACAACCCGCTTCTGCACCTCGTCGAATACGAGCGGCACGCCTTTGATCCCGGCTATCCGGTCGCTTTGCTCGACCTCAGCTATCCGGCCGTCATCATGGTGGGGCTCCTCGCCGCAGGCCTGCTGGTCTACGGGAGCATCAGTTGCCCAGCCCAAGACTGATCCATTTCGTCGATGTGGCGATGAGCTATCCACGCGAAGGTCTGTTGCCGCAGATCGTGCTCGTGCCGGGTACGATCAGCCTGCCGACGGACCGGCGGCTCGCAGTGCTGGTGCGCCGTCATCAAGGGAAGACGACCTTGCTGCAGCTTCTGTCGGGGAAGCTCCGACCGGATCAGGGCGAGGTCATCGGTGCCGACAGCCTATCGCCGGTCGTCAATGCGGGTGGACTCTTGCACCCGCAGCTCAGCGCCATCGAGAATATCAGATTTCTGGCCAGAGCTTATGGCTTCGATCCCGACATCATGCTCATGGCGGTCGACGCACTTCAGCCCCTCGATTTCCCGCTGGACCAGCCCTTGAAGGGGCGGGACGGCAGCCAACGCAGATCCCTGGAGGCCGCCATCGTGTTCCTGCTGCCTTTCCAATGTTACCTTGTGGATGAAATCGGACAGGTCGATACGGACCTCGTGGGCCGCTGCATGGACTCGCTCGCTGATCGGCAGGCCGGGATCGTGTTCACGACGTCGCAGTCGCGACTAGCATCGCAATATGCCGATGCGGCTGTCCTTATCGACGACGGCCTCCTGCATCTGTTCCAGGATGTCGAGGAGGCCGTCGAGGTCTACGAAGCCAAGAGGCGGGTATGAGCGACGCCAAGGACAGCACGACGGGAGTCGTCGTCAAAGCCGATCGTGGTGGCAAGCCTCTGGCCCGGACCGGCCTCGGCGGCAATGCGATGAAGTCGCGCCAGGGGCTGAGTGCCGTGACGGAGGGCCGCGTCCGCGCGTTCGAGACCCCTCAGCCGTCATGGCCGGCCACGGCACAATATGCCCGCGCCCTGATCGACAAGCGCCGCCGCCGTAGCCGCCGCATGCTGGGCTGGTTCGCATTGCTGGTGCTTCTGCCGACGGTCGCGACCACCGCCTATTTCGGCTTCGTCGCAAGCCCGCGCTACACCTCGGAATTCGAGTTCACCTATCAGACCTATCGAGGCCCGTCGTCGTTGGCCGCCGGGCTCGTGCAGAGCGTGACCGGCACGAGCCAGACCAATACGGTCGACCTCGGAACCATCGTCTACGAGTTCATCCGCTCGCCCGCCCTGGCCGAGAAGCTCGACGCATCGCTCGACCTCCGGCAGAAGTTCAGCGACGCCAAACTCGACTGGTTTTCGCGGCTATCACCCAACGCGTCACGCGAGTCGTTTCTCGACTATTTCAGGTCTCACGTGATCGTCTCACAGGGGCTTGGCGGCTACCTCGACGTCAAGGTCCAGACCTTCGATCCGGCTTTTTCCCAAACTCTGGCGACGGCCGTGGTGACGGCAAGCGACAAGATGGTCGACGATCTGACGGCTCGCGCGCGCCAGAACGAGGTAACGTTCGCCGAGGCCGAACTGGCCCGCCAGGAAGACCGGGTTCGCAAGGCTCGTCTCGCGATGACGACGTTCCAGAACCAGCACGGCGATCAGGACCCCGGCCGGGCCGCGACGCAGTTGGGCTCGATTGTTGGGTCCATCGAGAACGACCTTTCGACAGCCCGGACCGAACTTGCCAATACCGCGACATCGCTCAGTCCGACTTCGCCGATCGTCTCGCAGCTGAAGATCAAGATTGCTTCGCTGGAGCAACAACTCAAGGATCAGCAGCAGCGCCTCGCCACCGACAAGAGCGGCGGCCAGAAACCCTATTCCGAAATCCTGGACGACTATTCTTCGCTGCAATTGGAGCAGGAATTCGCAAAGAATGCCTATATGGCGGCACAGCAAGGCGTCGTCGTCGCACGGGCCGATGCCGCCACGCAGCAAAACTATCTCGTCGACTTCGTGCCCCCTAATCTGCCGCAGCGGATGAGCTGGCAGTACCCGATGCAGGTCACGGCCACCGTGTGTCTGTCGATGCTTCTCGTCTTGGCGTTCGGGAGCTTGGTGATGGGAGCGACGCGCGATCAGTTGACATGAGCATCCTGGTCGGGCTGCCTGGCCCATCTGGGCGAGCCCACCAGGCCTGATGCCGCTCTCGGCGCCGGCTTCCGGGTCGACCGGGCCGTCCGATGCAACCGGTGGACAAGGCGGCTGAAGCTCACCCTTTGGCTCCAGCTTTGCTCTAGCCAATAAGGCTTCGAAGCTTTACCTGCATTCGAAGGCGCGGCATCCGCGGGTTCGAGTGCTGAATGTTCGCGGCTTTTCAGGAACCGGCCAAAGCTCCAGCGATGAGGACTTCGACTCGAATCCGGTGTCATGGACCTCGGACTTCGACGTCGAACAATGCTGCCGCAGGGTCGGTCCGTAAGCTCCTGAAGCTGGCCGCCACTGTCTTGCCCGTCGCCGGCCTTTGCGGCTGCAGCGTCCTTCCCGCGGGCTCTCCGACGGCACGTCAGTTCGAAGGCGCCGCGGTAGCGGCGACCGATCCCGGATTTCTGCTCATCGACCTCGACCTCGCGGTCGCGAGGACGATCTCGATCGACCGCCCACCGGGTCTGTCGTCCTTGGGATCGGACGTGTACCGGCCCACTCTCGTCCTGAAACCCGGTGACGTGATCGCCACGACAGTCTACGAGGTGACGCCGATCCCGCTCTTCGGAGGTTCGGCTGCCCTGCAAGGCGATAGCTCCAAAGGCTTGCCGGTGGGCGGCCATACGGCAACGCTGCCCTCGCAGGTAGTCGAGCAGGACGGCACCGTCCCGGTCCCCTTCGGCGGCATCGTGAAGGTTGCGGGACTGACCCCCACACAGGCCGGCAAGGTCATCGCCAAGTCGCTCGAGGGCAAGGCCACCAATCCGCAGGTGGTGGTCAGCCTCGAAAGCTCGACCATCAACACGGCCACCGTCAATGGCGACGTCGGCAAGCCGGGACTCGTGTCGCTCACCGTCCGGGGCGAGCGGGTCCTCGATGTCATCGCGCAGGCCGGGGGATCGAAGGACCCTACCTTCGACACCGAGGTGCAGATGGTTCGAGGCGGTCACTTGGCCAGGATCAACATGCAACAACTGGTCAGCGATCCCACGCAGAATATTCGGGTCATGCCCGGCGACAGCATCATCGCGCTGCATAACCCCAGAAGCTTCGAGGTCTTAGGTTCTGCACTCAAGGTCGCGCAGTTCAATTTCGACGTCGAGCGGGTGACGCTGGCCGAGGCGGTCGCGCGGTCCGGCGGGCTCAACGACTCGCTGGCCGACGTGGGCCAGCTTTACTTGCTGCGGTTCGAACCGGTCTCCCTCGTCAAACGCCTTCTCCGGCCGGACGATGCGCGGTTGAGACACCTCGACCCCGGGCGGACCACCGTGCCGATCGCCTACCGCTTGGACCTGAGCGGGGCGTCGGGCTATTTCATCAGCCAGTCCGTCCAGCTCAGAGACAAGGACATCATCCTCGTCACCAACGCCGAGAGCGTCTCGTTCAGCAAGCTCGTGCAGATCATGCGGGGTGTGGCCGGGATCTACTATGATTTCCGCGGCCCCGTGACTGCAACGACCGGGACCCGGACCACGACCACCATCGAGGGAGGGGGCGCAGATTGAGATCTTCGGAAAGCGTTTGGACGCGCGGAAGGCCTGATCGACCGGGAAGGGTCGCGATCCGGAGAGCTTACGAACGAATGACCGGCCGGAGCCCATCGTGATCCCACCTCGCAAGGGTCAGATGAACCGAGGCCTGATGCCGGGTCGCCGCGGGATCAGGATCTTTCGTCTGCTCAAGACCAAAGGAGGGCGGTCCAAGGCCAAACCGCCGCTGCAGCACGCGAGATACTTCCTCTGGCCTTGGCTGAAAGCCAAGCTGAGCCTTCGGCAGTTGCAGTTGGTGACCGGACCCGCGACGCGAGCCGGCGCGACCGGGATCGTCGCAGTGGCGTCGCACTACGGCAACCACCCGCTCGTGGAGGCCTTCATCCGGCATCATCGCGGCCTCGGGATCCAGGAATTCGTATTCCTGGATCTATCCACCGACGGCGGCCTTGCGGCTCGTCTCCATGGTCAAGGCGGCTGTGCGGTCTGGCGCCCGCTCGACATGAAGCAGCCCGAGCCCGTCACGCTGTGGCTCAATGGGCTCAGGACACGCTACGCCGAGGGGCGCTGGTGCCTGTCGCTCGATACGTCGGACGCCTTCGTGTTCTATCGTTGCGAAGACCGCAAGATCGACGATCTGACCGAGTTTCTGGACTCGGAGCACCGCGACCACCTCTATGCGGTGACGGTGGAAATGTACGGGGCCGAGCCGGCCTCGTCGCTGGCGATCGTCTCCGAAGGACGGGCGCCGATCGAGCTCCTGGACCATTTCGACCCTTTCGGTTTCGTGACGCTCGATCCCGGCCGTTTCCACAATGTCATCATGCGGGGCGGTCTGCAGCGGCGGCTTCTGTTCAAGACACGGCCGCGGCAGAGCCCTGCGCTCAACCGCATTCCACTGGTCAAATGGCGGTGGAATTATGCCTATGTGGCCGGCACGCGCCTCATCCTGCCGATGCATCTCAATCAACCGCACGCCCGATGGCACTCGAGTCCTACGGGTTGCATCCTGCGCTTCGCGCTCCTGAACGACCAAGAGACCCTCGGTGTCGCGGCCAGGTGGGAGCACGTGGTGGCCACGAGAGACGGCGGGCTCGCATCCTACCCGGGCCTGTCCCGGCTCCGCGACGTACCGTTGAAGCAGGACGTGAGCCGGCGTTATACGGGGACACGCGATTTGGTCGACTGCGGGCTTCTCAACCCCGGACAGTGGTTCTGACCGGTGCGTCGGCCCGGGGCGCTACTCCGGGTCTCAGCGGCCCATCAGGTGGGCCGCGATGTCGCAAGCCTTCGCTGTCGGTCGGCCGGCGTCGTCGACGAGGCTCGGCTTGGCCATCCAGATCACGATGCCCTGGACCCCACCCGCTACGGCCTGGTCGAGACCCGGGAGGCCGGGGTTTTGGCCGTGACTCCAGCCGGCGGGGTTCTCGGACGACCAGACGGGCCGGCTGCCCCCTACCGCACCGACGAGGCGGGACCAGTTCGCAACCGTCGCACTGCCGTCGCGGTCGGCATTGTGGGAATCGACGACGTCGAAGAGCGACACCAGACCGGGGTTGTGGCCGAGGTCGTCCGCCGTCTTTCCGACGTGCTGCCGGTCGGGTCCGGCCAGCGCAACGGCCGACGTCAGCCTCGCCCGAAGCGATGTCACGATCGAGGCGATCCGCGCGTCACCGATGCCGGCTTCGTTGAAGGGGGAGAGCACGTCGGGTCTGAAGGCTTGCGCGTAACTGGCGAGCCAGTCCGCGTAGCGCACGTCCGACCAGCCCGCATAGGCCTGCATGCCGACCGACAGCGGGCTTGCATAGATCAGGAGACCGAGGCTGCGCGCCGTTGCGGTGATCTCGCCGTAGAGCGGCGGGTAGTCTGTCGCCTCCGCATAGGATGGAACGATGGGCAGCCGAATGCCATCAACACCGACATTGAGCCGGAGCCCCTGGAGAACCATCCGATAGTTCGCTTCCGTCAGCGCCGTCGCGGCCGAGTAGCTGCCGTGTTCGGGAAAGGACGGCTTGAGATCGGCGATGTAGTGACGGACCTGGCCGGCATAACCCTGCCCCGGCCGAGGGCAGGGATCCGCCGCTGGCGCCGCCATGCTTCCGACGACGTCGAGAAGCAGGCCGACGTAGATCCAGGTGATGAACGATCTCCGGGGTCGATGGGGTCGCATCGGCATCAGGCCCTCGTCACAACAGGGCCTGAGCCATCGATGGGTCGCCGCCGCCCTGCCGCAAGACGTCGAAGACGACCGGATCCACGCCGCCCTGAACCAGCAGTTTGGTGGCGCGGTGCCGTCGTCGCCTGTAGTCCTCGGCTGCCGCAGCACATGCGGCTTCGAAGGTCTCGGGCGCTGCCCCGGTCTTCGTGCCGATACAATTTTCGAGCCGGCTCAACCAGTCGGGTCCGATCCGGGTCGGGTCGAAACGACCGATCCAGCCCTTCGGACGCGCGCTCGCGGCGCTGCTGAAGCGCTTGTCCATCTCAGACACGTGATGCTGGAAATCCTTCAGGAAGATCCTGAAGCGGTTGGCCGCCGCGGCAGGCGACACCTGACCGAAGGCTTCGGGGTCGAAAGTGTCGTCGAGCCGCGGGTGCGAACCCGCGAGGTTTTCGCTGAACGAGACCAGGGGATCGCCGTTCAGGATCACGATGCGGGCGTTGGGCCGTCCCAGCAGCGTGTCGATGAGCGAGCCGCCCTGTTCCCAGCGGAGCATGAAACAGGTCGTACGCTGATCCTCGGCCCGCACCACATCCATGAGAAAGTCGAAGGCCGAAACATCCCGGATCTGGACGTCGGGGCTGTCGTAGCTCGCGAAGGTCTCGAGACGCCCGGCGAATTCGATCTCCGTCGGATGAAAGAGTTGGCCATGCACCAGGAGTTTGGGATGGTCGCACAACAGGCGGTGGACGAAACGCAGTTCCGTGGTGCTGGTGCCGAGCACCACCACATAGGGCCTGGATGTGCGCCGGGGCGCCGCTTTCCAGCGTAGGCCGACACCTCCGACGAGAGGCTGGGCCGGCGGCCCTTCGCGATAGGCGATGCGCCAATCGTCATAGTCCGTGGTCCTGAGACCGACGTCCTCGTCGATGAAGGCAAGCGCCTTCTTGTCGCCCCTCCAGTAAGGATCGAGCAAAGCTCGCAAGGTCATGTCGTGCGCCGACAGCTTCCGCGCCATGAAGAAGCGCTGCCGCGTCAGATAGTCGAGGTGATCGGCGTGGTACACGACCGGATAGCCGTAGTCCGTGAACTGGTAGAGCGTCAGGGGGCAGCCGATCACCCGGAAGTCCGGCACCAGCCCGCGGATCAGCGTCTGGAAGAACAGCTCGTCGGGGACCAGCGTCGTCTTGAAGAACGCCACGACATCGGGTTCGCGGGCCAGCCTCATGATCTGCTTCAGGCTCGTCCACGTCAGAACCCACCATTGCGAACCGAGATAGGGCGTCATCTCGCGCACGAAGCGACGCCTGAGCCCCAAGCGGCGCTGCAGCGAGAACATGTTCTGGGTCAGGTTCGGCCGATCGCGCCAGTTGAAGTACCAGCGATATTGATAGCGTTCCCGTTGAGGTCCGCTCTTGACCCATTTGACCGAATCGGACGGCACGCTTTCGATGAATTCGTCGCCCTTGTTGCGACGGAGGAACTCTTCGAGCTCGCCCGAAGACCGGATCGGATAATCCGTGCCGCTCATGAGATAGACGTAGTCAGGTTCCCATCCTGCGGCTTCCACGGCATCGAGGCAATTCAGGGTCGCCTGCACGACCGACCATTCGCCCCATCCGACCCGCACCCGCCGTGCGAAGCAGACCCGATCGACGCGGTCGCCGAGCCCCGCGCGAAGCGAGTCGAAGGCAGGGTCCGCAACCTTCGCGTCGTAGTGGACGACGATGCGGTGTCCCGTCTCCGTCATCGTCCGGGCCAACTGAGCCACGAGTTGCGGATTGCCGTGGGCCAGCAATGCGAACACGATCTGCAACGCCACTTCCCCTTTCAGCTATACCGGCATGCGTTCAAGAGCGGTGCCGGGCGACGGTGGATCGACGTCAAAGCGGACCGTTACAAGTCTGCTGACGCGCAAGGGTCGAAGCAGCATTGGTCCGGCCTTGCAAAAGCCGAAGCGATTGTGGCTTTCGGCACGCGAGGCGGCTCAGGCCGCCACCTTGCCGGCCTTGGATCGCGGCTTCTTCGAGGGTGCCGGAGGGGCATCGGTCGCCGGCTCGGTTTTCGAAGCCTTCCGCCCGAGACCCAAGGATTTCGCCAGGGCGGAGCGTTGCTTCGCGTAAGCCGGGGCGACCATAGGGTAATCGGCCGGCAGGCCCCACTTCTCGCGGTACTGGTTCGGCGTCATGCCATATTCGGCCGTGAGATGCCGCTTCAGGCTCTTGAACTTGCGACCGTCTTCGAGGCTGATGATGAAGTCGTCCGTGACGGACTTCTTGATCGGTACGGCCGGCTTCAATTCGATCGCCGGTGGCGGGCTCGCGGTGTGGCCCAGCGATCCAAGCGTCTGGTAGATCGACATGATCAGGGCCGGCAGGTCACCTGGTCTTACGGAATTCTTAGCCACGTAGGACGCGACGATCTCGGATGTGAGTTCGGCCAATTCGGTCGTCTGCGTCTCAGCCATTGTATGTCTCTCTATGATCGAGCGGGATGTTTCAGCTTTACTCGCGTCGGAAGGGGACGCAAGGAAAGGTTGACCGGAAGGCCTCGGTCTGCTCTTCCCGATTCGCACCTCGACTGAACCTTTCGTCTCAGACTTACTTGCCGGGTTTTCTGCGGACCGGCGCAGCCTTCGCGTTGCCGGCATGCTCCGCGCCGCGGGCTCCGCCGCCACCCTTGCTCTTGCCTCGATCGCCTCCGACGCCGCTCGATAGGAGGTCGCGCGCTCTCGGCGAATGACCCGAAACCGCAGCCCCGACGACACCTCCCACCAGGCCACCCAACACGGCGCCGAACGCCGCCCCGGCGCCGTTCTGCTGACCGTCGTCCTGCTGGGCAAAGCTCGGGCTCGTCGCAGCGACCAGAGACGCCAGGCACAGTCCCAATAGCAATTTATTCATCTCGAAATCTCTGATTCGGTAATGGATTTGCGGAAGCAACTTGCATTCGCGTGGATGCTTTGGCAACCGCTGTTTTGATCAATGAAAGCAGACCGTTTGACTTGTCAAAGCCGGCGCAGTGCTCCTTCGTCGAGGAAGAATTGTTCGGCTTAACGCGCGGCGCCGCGTTTGATTCGGTTCAGGGCGCGATCCAGGGATCCTAGAAATTCCGAGCGGTCGCGAGCCGAGAAGGGTTTCGGACCTCCCGTGATCTCGCCGGCGCCGCGCAATTGGTCCATGAGGTCGCGGGTCGCGAGCGCCATGCCGATCGAGCTGTCCGTGTAGGTCTTGCCGTTCGGCGCGATCACGCTGGCCCCGGCTTTGACACAGCGGCTCGCCAAGGGGATGTCGGCCGTGATCACCACGTCGCTCTGTGAGGCCCGCTCGGCGATCCAGTCGTCGGCGACATCGGGGCCGCTCGGCACCACGACCCGCTCGATGAAGGCATCGCGCGGCACCATCATGACACTGTTCGACACGACGAAGACGTGGCAGCCGTGCCGCTCCGCTACCCGGTAGATCTCCTGTTTGACCGGGCAAGCGTCAGCATCGACATAGATGGCGATGCGGCGTAGCTCCGTCACCTCGGCTCGAGCTTCTCGATGAGCGTGACCTCGGCATGGGTCGCGACGTGCAGTTCGCCCGTGGTCGTCACCCAGCCTCGGAACATGCCGGGCGTGTTGAACGGCGTCGCGATCCGGCCTTCGGCGTCGAGCGCGATCAGCCCGGCCCCGATCCGGTAGGGCGCGAGGTCCGCGATCACCCCCGCGGTCGCGGCCTCGAGCGTCTCGCCCCGATAGGCGATGCGGCTCGCGATCTCGTGGCCGAGCACGTGGCGGATGAAATACTCGCCCTGGCCCGTGCCGGACACGGCACAGACGCCGTCGCGCGCGTATGTGCCGGCCCCGATGATCGGACTGTCGCCGACCCGGCCGGCCGGTTTGTTGGTATAGCCACCTGTCGATGTCGCGGCCGCCAGATGGCCGTGCCGGTCGAGAGCCACGGCGCCGACGGTGCCGTGCTTTTCGGCTTCGGACGCCGAAGCCGTGGTGCCGGCCCGCTCGTGCGCCTTCATGCTGTCGAGCGTCTGCTGGCGCTGCTTCGTCGTGAAATAGGCGGGATCGACGATCGCGAGACCGCATTCGCCCGCGAACCGGTCCGCCGCAGGACCCGTCAGCATGACGACGTTGCCGCTCTCGAGGACCGCGCGGGCCGCCTTGACGGGGTTGCGGATGCGCCGTGCCGCAACGATCGCGCCGGCCGCGAGGTCGGCGCCGCTCATGATGGCGGCATCGAGTTCGTGATCGCCCTCGGCATTCAGGGCCGCGCCATGTCCGGCGTTGAAATGGGCCGAGTCTTCCAGCACGACTACGGCGGCTTCGACGGCATCGAGGGCGCGGCCGCCGTCGCGCAGCAGGGCCCAGCCGGCCCGCAGCGCCCGACCGAGATCTAGCCGCGCTTCCCGCCATGCCGCGGCTTCCAGGTGATGGGGGGCCAGCACGCCGCAGCCGCCATGGATCGCCAATGCAAAATTGCTCATGCGCGGAGTCTCCGGTCGGTCAGCGATGCGTGAAACGCGGGGCGCGCTTCTCGACGAAGGCTGCCATCCCCTCCTTCTGATCTTCGGTCGAGAACAGGGCATGAAACACGCGGCGCTCGAACAGCAGCCCTTCGGAGAGCGTCGTCTCGTCGGCGCGACCGAGGCACTCCTTGATCGTCATCACGGCCGGCAGCGACATGGACGCGATCGTCTCGGCCGTCTTGAGTGCTTCGGCCATGAGCTCGGCCGCCGGGACGACCCGCGCCACGAGACCGGAACGCTCGGCTTCCGCGGCATCCATCATACGGCCCGTCAGGCACATATCGGTCGCCTTGGCCTTGCCGATCGCGCGGATCAGGCGTTGCGAGCCGCCGATGCCCGGAACGATGCCGAGCTTGACCTCGGGTTGGCCGAACTTGGCCGTGTCCGACGCGATGATCATGTCGCACATCATGGCGAGTTCGCAGCCTCCGCCGAGAGCGAAGCCCGAAACCGCCGCAATGATGGGTTTGCGCACGCGCCGCAGCGCATCCCAACCCGCGAAAGCGTCGGCGAGGAACATGTCCATTCCGCTGGCGGCGACCATTTCCTTGATGTCGGCGCCCGCTGCGAAAGCCTTTTCCGAGCCCGTGAGAAGCAGGCAGCCGATGTCCGGATCGGCATCGAAGGCGGCCGCCGCCCGGGTGACCTCATGCATCACTTGCCGGTTCAACGCGTTCAGCGCCTTCGGCCTGTTCAAGCTGATCAGTCCGACGCGCCCGCGCCGTTCGACCAGGATCGTGTCATAGGTGGCGGCGTCATCGACCATCAGAACTTCCTCAGCGAGCGGGCGGCCCCCTTTTGGCGTAAAACCGCGCCGAAGTCGCGTGTTTCGCACGCCGACTTCCGGTCGGGCATGCCGAGCGGGGGAGCGATGGGCTGCCACACCGCGTGTGGGCGAGCTGCCGACACATCGCCACGATGGCGGTCGGGTCCGCCCTAAGCAGCCTTGCGTGGCATAAGCCACGATTGATTTGGCTTTTTCAAAGCGAAATCAATGCTGCTTCGGATCTCAAGTGTAAGCAGACTTGTGAAAGTCTGCTTAGGGCGACATCGGCGGGACCAGCAGCCCCAGCGGCCAAGGCGCGTTCGGACCGGGCTTCAGCTTCAGCGGCGAGCCGTCGCCGAGGTTGCGGCGCCAAATGTCGGCATAGCTGCCGACCGCCTTCGTCACATCGTCCAGCCAGCCGTCACGCATGCCGAGCGGGGTCACGGCCTTGGCCAGGGAACCGGCGCGGTTCCCGCTCCATTGCGATGGCGGTACGGCTGCAACCGTCATGCTCTCCAGCGTCCAGGTAGCGATGGCGGACCAGCGAGCGTCATCGAGGCCGGTTGCGAGGTAGACCGGATCGAGCGCCAGCGGGTCGTCGAGGATGAGGCTCCTCAGGCCGTGCACGCCGCCATCCTGGCGAACTTCCGCCAGAAAGGTGGCCTCCGCCACGATCGCCTGACAGCGGCCGACGTTATAGGCGTCCCGCATCTCGACATCCTCCTGGAAGCCGAGCCGCATGACCTCGAGGCCGTTGCGCTCCAGCGCGGCTTCCATGGCGCGTTCCGCGCCGGTGCCGATCATGAAGCAGACCTTCTGTCCGGCAAGGTCTCGCAGGGCTCGTACGGAAGAGGCCTCCGGCACCATCATGGCCACGGGTTCGATATAGGCCGGCGCCCCGAGAAGCAGCCGATCGGCCAGCTGTTCACCCGCTATGGTGCCGCTCGAGAGAAAGACCAGGTCTTCATGCCCGTCCCGGACGGCCCCGAAGTCGCGGTCCGAGTCGATCAGCGTGAAGACGATCCTGCCTTCGGCACCCAGCACCGCCACGGCGACGGCCCGGCAGATATCCACCGCGAGGCCGGTGATCGCTCCGTCCTCGCTCCTTTCGGCGATCCCCGCCCGCTCTTCGGCCCCGCAGGCGACGGAGTTGGAGGCCTTGACCCGGTCGAGCACCGGACCGGCCGAGGCCGAGTCGACCCACCCCGGGCCGGCCGAGAGAAGCGCCGCACAGGCGACCAGGCCGGCTCGGGCGACGCTGCGGGATCCGGTCCTCAACGGTTATAGGCCGGAAAGGTGATCGGAAGCGTGTTGAACCCGTCGGGGACCGTGGTCGAAATCTTCTGCCGCCGATCCTCCGGCACGACGCCGATGGCACTGCACCCCTTGCCGTCGTAGTGCGGCAGGTGGTTCACGACGGCGTCCGGGATCAGGGCCAGGGATGCCGGGAGCGGCGGCAGTTCGCCCGTCAGGCGTTTCGGCTCGAAGCCCGAGAGCAGATCGTCGGTCTCGGGCGTGTTGATGTCGCGCGGCCCGAGATGATGCTGCACGAAGCCGTTCGGCCCGTTGAACTGCGCTTCCTCGCCCGTGATGATGGCCTGGGCCTCATCGGGCAGCGAGGCGAGCGGGGGGAGGTCGTAGATGGCGTCGAGCGTCTCGATCACGGCGTTGTGGTCGCCCTCGGCCCGCGACACAGCATGGGCTCTGGCATAAGGCGAGATCACGATCATGGGGACACGGATGCCCCGGGCCAGCGGCAGCTGGTCGGGTCCATAGCTCAGGATCCGGGGTGGCACGTGGTCGTAAAAGCCATCCGACTCGTCATAGGTGATGATGATGGCGGATTGGGCCCAGATCGCCGGCCGGCTCGCTACCGCATTGACGACCCGCGCCGCCATGGCCTCGCTCAGCTGCCGGTCGCTGTAGCCCGGATGGTCGTCGTCGCCGCCCTTGTTGTCGCGGATCGTCCCTCGCTCGATGTCATCGAGGCCGTTGGGATTGGGGTAACGGGGGTTCTGAATCGGAGGCGCCTCGCCGGAAACGGCCGCGAAGCCCCCGCGAATGTAGAAGACACCACCGTCGGGCGGCAGCTTGTCATGCCCGATATCTGTGAAGAAGTCGCCGAGCCCGCGCAGGTTCTTGGCGAAATCCGGATTGTTGGCAATGTAGCCGAAGTATTGCGGCCCTTCGTGATGGCTCACGTAGCTGTCGTGCGACGCGACACCCACCCCATCGGTGGGTTCGTGGTCGTAGCCTTCTTCGTACCAACGCCAAGACACCGGCGCGCCGCCCCGCGACGTGATGAAGGGGATGTCCTGCTTGATGTCGGGAAGGTCGAAATCGGCATTGTAGTCGTTGCTGGTCACACGCGCCGCATTGCGCCCGGCCATCGTGAGCGGCACCGTCGCGAAGGTCATGTTGGACGCGATGTTGCTGTTCTTGTAGCCGTCGCGCGACCCGGCCGGCTGGCGGTTCGCCGCCGTCGTGTCGAACTGCGACCCGTAGAAGGGCTGCGGGTCGTTGACGAACGGCGGTCCCTGCGTCGTCCCGCGGTTTTCGCCCGCCGTGTAGCTCTTGCCATCGGTGCCGTGCTTGACCCACTGGGTCTCGCCTGCCTGGCCGGCGATCATCGCGATCGCATTGGGGGTCGAAGGTGTGTCTTCGGTGGCGAAGATATGATCGAACAGCGTGAAGTTCTTGGCGTAAGTCCAGAAGAACGGGATCGTGTCGCAGTCGATATAGCTCATCACGAGCTCGGCGTAATTCTTGGCCAGGCTGGCGCTCCTAGCGCCGCCGCTGGCGACGAAGCGGCCGTATTCGACAGTCGCGAAGGCATCCATGCGGGCGGTGCCGTCGGGACCCACATCGAGTTTCTTGGCGAGACCCTTATGGCTGTGGTCGACGCTGTCGACATAGGTTGAGTTCTGCTCCGGCCCGATCAGGAAGGGTTGAGCGGTGCGATCCGTCCCCTGCCAATCCTTGTAATGCTGCACGAAGCCAGGCGTATGGTCGGCGTCACGCGGTGCCGTTCCGTCCGAGAAAAGGCCGTCCGCACCCGGGAAGGAGCCGAATTCGTTGTCGAAGGAATGGTTTTCGTTGAAAACGACGAAGACGTAGCGGACTTTCTTGCGCAACGCCGCGATCAGCGCGTCGCGTGAGAGTGCGGGCTCCGACGAAGGATCGACCACATAAGGGGTCAGGTCCGGCCCCGGATCGGGCTGAAGGTGAGCGAGGCTTCGACCGGCCGGAACGCCCGCCGATGGTGCGGGAGTGTCGTTCTGGGCCCAGGCAGCCGCGCTCCAACCGCACGACGCCTGCGCCGCGAGCGAGGCCGCCAGAACGGTCCGCACCAAGATCCCCATCGCCTTACCCCTCGCGCCTAATACGACCGACTTCTACGAGCTCACAGGTGACGCCGAGATGACGGAAAGTGGCCCCTCAGCCCCGCGCGTAGTGGCTCTCGATCCGTGCCACTTCCTGTTGCGATCCGAACATCAGCGAGGCGCGCTCGTGCAGCGTCTTCGGCTCGACATCGAGGACGGCACCCTGGCCCGTGATGGCGTGACCCCCCGCCTGTTCCACCACGAAGGCGATCGGGGACGCCTCGTAGAGGACCCGGACCCGGCCCGCTCCATAGCCGGGGCGCGCGTCGCCCGGATAGAGGAAGACGCCGCCGCGGATCAGGATACGGTTGCAGTCCGCGACCAGCGACGCGACCCAGCGCATGTTGGTGTTCTCGCCCCTCGGTCCCTCCGCGCCGTCGAGGCACTCGTCGACGTAAGCCTGAACGGGGCGCGGCCAATGGCGCCAGTTCGCCATGTTGATCGCGAATTCCCGAGTTTGGGCAGGGATCGAGAGCGGGGGATGGCTGAGGAGGAAGGTGTTGGTGCGTCGATCCAGCGTGAAGCACACCGTTCCTTGCCCGAGCGACATGACGAGGGTGGTCTGCGGCCCGTAGAGCACGTAGCCGGCCGCGAGCTGGTTGCGGCCCCTCTGTAGGAAAGCCTCGACCGATGCAGGGTCGACGCCGGGCTTGATGGGCAGGATCGAGAAGATCGTCCCGATCGAAACGTTGATGTCGATATTGGACGAGCCGTCGAGTGGGTCGAAGGCCACCAGCAAACCGGCTTTCGGATTGGCCGGCACGGGCAGTTCGTCTTCTTCCGACGCCACGGCCGCCACGGGGCCGCCGCGGCAGGCGTCGATCAGCATGCGGTTCGCGAGTTCGTCGAGCGCCTTCTGGGTCTCGCCTTGGATGTTTTCGGTGACGGCCGCACCGAGATCCTGACCGAGGCTGCCGTCGGCGACCAGCACCGAAATGTCGCGGCAGGTATCGGTGATGATCCGCACGGTTTCGGCCACCGCCATTCGCTGGGGATCCGCGCCAGCCCAGGTGCCGAGGTGATCGGCGAGACGTTCGACCATGTCGTTTCCTTGCTTATGCCATCACGATCTGCGGCAGTTAGCATAACGCGGGCCGGCCGGCACCGGGTTCGAGGTTCTCCCGCGCCGCCAGCGCCTGAGCGATCTCGTCGAGCACGGCCGGGTCTTCGATGGTGGCCGGCATCGTCCAGGCCTCGCGGTCGGCGATCTTCTTCATCGTGCCGCGAAGGATCTTGCCGGACCGCGTCTTCGGAAGGCGGTCGACGGCGAACACCAGCTTGAACGACGCCACCGGCCCGATGCGGTCGCGCACGAGCGCCACCGCCTCGCCTTCCACCGCGGCCCGCGTCAGCGCCGCGCCGACCTTGAGCACCAGGAAGCCGCAGGGCACCTCGCCTTTCAGCGGATCCGCCACACCGATCACGGCGCATTCGGCGACGTCGGGATGGGACGCCAGCACTTCTTCGATGCCGCCCGTCGAGAGCCTGTGGCCCGCCACGTTGATGATGTCGTCCGTGCGGCCCATGACGTAGACGTATCCGTCCTCGTCGATCAGTCCCGCGTCTCCCGTCTGGTAATAGCCCGGAAACTCGGCGAGATAGCTCGTGTGCATGCGTTCGTCCTGGTTCCACAGCGTCGGCAGAGCGCCCGGGGGAAGAGGCAGTTCGATCGCGAGCGCACCCATGCGCCCCGGCGGGACGGGACGGCCGGCCTCGTCGAGCACCTGCAGGCCAAAGCCCGGCATCGGCACGGTCGGCGAGCCATGTTTGATCGGGAGCAGACCGAGCCCAGCCGGGTTGCCGGCAATGCACCATCCGGTTTCGGTCTGCCACCAATGGTCGATCACCGGCAAGCCGAACTGTTCCTCGGCCCAGTGGACCGTCGTCGGATCGGCCCTCTCGCCCGCCAGGAACAGCGTCCGCAAGGCCGAAAGATCGTGGCGACGGCGAAGCCGACCCTCTGGATCCTCCTTGCGGATGGCCCTGAACGCCGTCGGCGCCGTGAAGAACGACACCACCTTGTGCTCGGCGCAGACCCGCCAGAATGCGCCCGCGTCCGGCGTGCCGACCGGCTTGCCCTCGTAAAGCACCGTCGTGGCACCATGAAGCAGCGGCCCGTACACGATGTAGCTGTGGCCCACCACCCAGCCGATATCCGACGCCGTCCAGAAGGTTTCACCCGGCCGGACACCATAGAGGTTCGGCATCGACCAGGCGAGCGCCACCGCATAGCCGCCATGGTCGCGCACCACGCCCTTCGGCACTCCCGTCGTGCCCGACGTATAGAGGATGTACAGCGGATCGGTGGCCAGGACCTCGACACAATCGGCGCTGTCGCGATCGGCTCTGGCGGTTGCGACCGCCTCGGCCCAGTCGACGTCGCGGCCGGGCACGAGAGCCGCGGGACCGCGGTCCCGCTGCCACACGAGGCAGCTGTCAGGGCGCGCCTCGGCCATGGAAAGAGCCGCGTCGAGAAGCGGCTTATACGGCACCACGCGGGTCGGTTCGAGGCCGCAGGAGGCGGTCAGGACGAGCTTCGGCTTCGCGTCGTCGATGCGCTTGGCGAGTTCGGCCGCCGCGAAGCCGCCGAACACCACGGAATGCACGGCGCCGATGCGGGCGCAGGCGAGCATCGCCACGACGGCCTGTGGGATCATCGGCATGTAGACGATCACGCGGTCGCCCTTCTCCACGCCCACCCGCCGCAGCACCGCCGCGAGGACCCGGACCTCGTCGAGGAGCTCACCATAGGTCCATCGCTCGAGCGTGCCGAGAAGCGGGCTGTCGTAGATCAAAGCCGGCTGATCGCGGCGACCGCCCAGAACGTGACGGTCGAGCGCGTTGAAACAGGTGTTGAGACTCGCGTCGGGGAACCAGCGCCCGTAAGGACCTGCATCAGGGTCGAAGATCCGTAAAGGCGGCCGGATCCAGTCGATCGCGCGCGCGGCATCGCGCCAAAAAGCCTGCGGGTCGCGGCGCCACTCCGCATAGACCTGCCGGTAGCGGCTCTCCATGGTTCTGTCCTCCGCCGGCCCGTTTCTGCAGCCTTGGCGATAGATTGAGCGGAGGGACGGGCTTTGGCAATCGGCTCGACGTCAGGATCCATTCCTCGACGAAGCTTCGCAGCCTGGGTGCCAAGCGGAACAACCATCACATCAGCCGCTACATCTTGCAGGGTCGTTCTAGAGAAGGGAAACGCCTTAAGGTAGAATTCAGGATCGTTGTCTAGAGCTTTGCTATCGGATGTAAGGTATCGACGTGATCGCGAAGCTGCACGAGATCTGGGCAAGGGCGACGCAGCGACGGAGGTTGCCGCTCGACGTTGAGGCCCGGTTGACTGCGACCCTCTTCCGGCATCTCGGCTCGATGATCGCAGGCCATGTCGGAGGTCTTCTCCTCGCGGCCCTGGCCATCGAACACATCGGTGGCCAATGTTTCCTCGTCTTCACTGCGATCTTCTCGGTGCTTGCCGCACTTCGGGCCTTTGTTTTTTTCAAAGCTCGCCACCCCACCGACCCGGCCGACACCCATGACGTCCTTCGCTGGCGCATCCCGTATAATGCAGTCAGCGTCACATGGTGCGTCGTCAGTGCAGCCCTCTGCTGGTTCTGCGTCCTGAGGGGGGACAGCACCATCCAGCTCATCACCTTCTTCCTGATCCTGGGGACGACCGGCGGCATCGCATCCCGCAATGCCTGCTCGCCTCGGCTGGCGCTGGTTCAGATCGTGATTTGGCTCTCGCCCGCCTTGCCGGAGGCGACCCGGGTAGACGGGAGCTTTTGGACCATCCTGCTGATGCTCGCGATCTACTTCACGGCGCTGTGTTCCATCGTGCGGCGCCACTTCAACGACATAGTGGCGCTGATCGACGCCGAACGAACGAGCCAACATGCGCAGAACAAGCTGCTGGAACGGGAGGCCGAAGTGCTCGGCATCTTCGAGAACGCCGCGGCAGGCGTCACCGAGTTCGACGTAACGGTCGCTCGATTCGTTCGGGTCAACCGGATCTTCTGTGACATGATCGGCTACACGGCGGCGGAACTGTTCGACGGGATGACGCCCTCGGACATGACTCACCCGGAGGATCGCGCCAATCAGGCTGCACAATGGGCCGAGATCCAGCTCACCGGACAGTCCTTCGAGTGCGAAAGGCGCTATCTTCGTTCGGACGGCAGCGTGGTCTGGGGTCGCGTCGGGGTTTCTGTCGCGGCGAAAACCGAAGAAGGGCGTCCGTCCCGCCTCATCACGGTCATCCAAGACATCACCGAGCTGAAGGTTGCCGGAGCTGCCCTGCGAGCCAGCCAAGACCTGCTGCGTCTTTCGCTGGACATCGGAGGCGTAGGAACCTTTCGCCGCGATTATCGGGCGGGACTCATCTACTGCGGCCCGGAAACGCGCCAGATGAACGGATTGCCACCCGGCAACGAGCCGATCACGGGCGATGTCTGGTTCGCTGCCGTTCCACCGGAAGATCGGCCGAGGGTCCTGAAGGATTTCAGCGACGCCTACGCTGACCGGCGCTCGATCGCGGCTTTCGACTATCGCTTGCTGCATCCGGAGCGCGGCCTTCGCCACGTCATGACCCGTAGCCGGTTGGAGTATGACGACACCGGTCAACCCCTGTCATCCGTGGGCGTCATCATCGATGTCACGGAGCAACGCAGCGTCCAGCAACGTCTTGCGCATCTCGCGCATCATGACCCGCTGACGGACCTGCCGAACAGGACGCTCTTCAGGATCCGCTTGGACGACAGTCTCTTGCGGGCCAGGGAGGGTGTGCACTGCGCCATCCTTTGCCTCGATCTCGATCATTTCAAAGACGTCAACGACACGTTGGGACACCCGGTCGGCGATGCCTTGCTGTGTGCCGTATCGGCAAGGCTGCAGAGTCTCTCCCGTGCCTCGGACACGGTGGCACGGCTCGGGGGCGACGAGTTCGCCATCGTTCTATCCCCGTTGGGGATGGAGGCCGGCCTGACGGGCTTCGCGGAAAGGGTCATCGCGGCACTCTCGGCACCCTATGACATCGACGGCCGCCGCATCGTCGTCGGGACCAGCATCGGTATCGCCATCGCTCCCGACCACGGTCTCGACGCGGATCGCTTGTTGCGCAATGCCGACATGGCTCTCTACGGCGCCAAAAGCGAGGGGCGCGGGCGTCATTGCTTCTTCGATCCCACGATGGACGAGAAGATCCAAACCCGACGGGCTCTCGAAGCCGACCTCAGGCAGGCGCTTGCGGATGGGAAATTCGAGCTCTTCTATCAGCCTCTCGTCACCACGGCGACGCGGCGGATCCGCGGCTTCGAGGCTCTGCTCCGCTGGCGCAATGAAGCGCGCGGGTTCGTCATGCCGGACACCTTCATCCCGCTCGCCGAATCGACGGGTCTGATCGTGCCCATGGGCGCTTTCGTTCTGCATCATGCCTGTGTGGAAGCTGCGTCCTGGCCAGGTTCGTCGAGCGTCGCGGTGAACCTTTCGGCCTCGGAGTTCGGCAGCCCCGGGATCGTCGAGACCGTCGCCTCGGCTTTGCACCGATCGGGTCTCGACCCGGACCGTCTGGAACTGGAAATCACGGAGTCGACGATGCTGCAGGACACCGAAGCCACCACCGAGACACTGTATCGGCTGAAGGCGCTCGGCGTGCGGATCGCGATCGATGACTTCGGCACCGGCTTCTCGTCGTTGAGCTATCTCCAGCGTTTCCCCTTCGACAAGGTCAAGATCGACCGCGCGTTCGTGGCGCCGCTGGGACGGACGCGCGAAAGCTTGGCGATCGTGACGGCCGTCGTCGGCCTCTGTGCCGGTCTCGACATGGAAACCACGGCGGAAGGCGTCGAGACCGAGGAGCAACTGGCCATTCTGTCCAGCATCGGCTGCATCGAGGTTCAAGGCTACTACTTCGGGCCACCCCGACCCGCCGGCGAGATAGCGGCGCTGGTCGCGCGGCTCGGCATGGACGGGCATGACACCGGAGATTGCGCGGATGCTTGTTTGATCGGGGCTTCGCCGCCGATCGATGGGGGCACGGGAACGATGGACTGGGTCGGCCGACTGGGGCAGCCCGTCGCGTAGCGCGGCCGACACAGGCGGCCCCTCGACTTTTCGAGGGGTCGTCCGCATGGGTCCTTCTCGGCTAGGACCGTCGGTCGGCGTCCTGCACCAGCGCCGCCAGACCGTCGCGATAGTTCGGATAACCTAGCACGACGCCGAGATCGTCTTTCATGGACCGGTTCGAAACGCGCCGATTTGCCCCGTAGAAACTGCGCGCCATCGGCGACAGTTCGGCTTCGGCGAACGGAATGATCTGCGGGGGTTCGATGCCGAGAAGGCTCGCGCCGTAGGTCACGACATCGGGCGCCGGGGCCGGTTCGTCGTCGGCGATGTTCCACGTTCCGCCAACGCCGTCCTTCACCAGCGCACAGGTGACGGCGCGGCCGATATCGTCGACGTGGATCCGGTTGAACACCTGATCGGGTTTCGCGATGCGCCTGGCGGAGCCGTCCCTGAGGTCCTGGATCGTATTGCGACCGGGTCCGTAGATGCCGGCGAGGCGCAAAATCGCGACCTGCTTGCCCGACTGCGCCCCAAGCGCAAGCCACTGCTCCTCGACCGCGAGCCGTTGGCGGCCACGTTCGCTCTCCGGCGCAGGTCGCGTCGTCTCGTCGATCCAGGCACCACCATGGTCGCCATAGACCCCGATGGTCGAGAGATAGGCGATCCGCTTCAGTCGGGGCGCCGCCGCGATTGCGTCACCGAAGCGGGCCAGTACGGGATCGCCGTCCCGCCCGGGCTGCACGCTCACGAGAAGCGCGTCCGCCTCCGCGAGGCGGGAGGCGATCTCGGGATCTGCTTCGGGCGGGTCGAAGCGCAAGGCTGCGATCCGATCCCGGCGGAGCTCCGCGATCTTGTCGACGGACCGCACCGTCCCGGCGGTCGCATCGAACACGCCCGCGTGGTGACGCAGGTAATGCCCCGCCGTATAGCCGATGCCGAAGACGAAGAGTTTCATGGGAGTTCCCATTCCATCCGGACGTCCGGGTCCACCTCACTGGCGCGGCGACCGGGCGACGCCGCTTCCAGGGCTTCGGCTCCGACGAGGCGCCGTCCGGCCCAGACCGCCATGGCGCGGACGAGCGGCGACGCATGACCGAGCAGCGCCACGGCGCGTGGCGCGAGCGAAAGGTCGCCGGAGTTGCCGATGGCGATCATCACGTTGCGCAGGAAACGGTCGACCCCGATGCGCTTGATCGGGCTGCCCGAGAAGAGGGCCCGAAAGCCGGCATCGTCGAGGCGCGACAGCCGGTCGAGACTCGGCGACGCGAGATCCTCGCGAGCGCGCAGCTTCGCTTCTCGACCGGTGATCGCGAACTTGTTCCACGGGCACGCCGCGAGGCAGTCATCGCAACCGTAGATGCGGTTGCCCATCATGGGCCGGAACGCCGGCGCGATCGGGCCGGCATGTTCGATCGTGAGATAGGAGATGCAGCGCGTTGCATCGAGCCGGAAGGGCGCCGGGAAGGCCTGCGTCGGACAGGCATCGAGGCACGCCCGGCAGGTCCCGCAATGCTGACCCGTCGCGGAATCGGGCGCGATCTCGAGCGTCGTGAAGATCGAGCCGAGGAACAGCCAGGAGCCGAACTCGCGCGAGACCAGGTTGGTATGCTTGCCGGCCCAGCCGAGGCCGGCCGCCTCGGCCAACGGCTTCTCCATCACGGGCGCCGTATCGACGAAGACCTTGACCTCGGCTCCGGCGCCCTTGGCGGCACCGAGGCGTGCCACGGTGCCGGCCAGATCCTTGAGTTTGCCTTTGACGACGTCGTGGTAGTCGCGATGTCGCGCATAGACCGAGACAGATCCGGCGTCGCGGTGCGCCAGCGAGGCCAACGGGTCCGCCTCGGGTCCATAGTTCATCCCCAGCATGATGACGGACCGCACGTCCGGCCAGAGCGCACGCGGCGCACGGCGCCTCTCCGCCGTATCCGACATCCATTGCATCGTGCCGTGATGGCCGGCCTCGAGCCAGGCCTCGAGCCGGGCGCCCGCCTCCGGTGCGCCCTCCGGCGACGTCACGCGGCACGCATCGAACCCGAGCGCCTTTGCACGTTCCGCGATCAGCGCTTTGAGCCGGTCGGCTGGCGGAGTCAGAAATCGAGGTCCGCGTAGACCGGGCTCGGCACGATCCCCGGCACGCGATCGGCCAGGAGCGGCCGGAAGGACGGCCGCGACTTGATGCGGGCGTACCAGGTCTTGGCCGTTTCGTCCTCCGCCCATGGCACGTCGCCCAGGAAATCGATGCTCGACAGATGAGCGGCCGCCGCGAGGTCGGCATAGGTCATCCGGTCGCCGCAGAGCCAGTTCCGGCTCCGGATGAGGAAGCCGATGTAGCGCAGATGGTAGCGGATGTTGGCCCGCGCCACCCGCACCGTGTCCATGTCCGGTGCGCCGCCGCCCTGTTCGGGCGTCATGAAGCGTTTGTAGACTTTCTCGGTGATGAGGTGACCCGATACTTCCGAGAAGAACTTGACGTTGAACCAGTCAAGCATCCTTCGGGTCTCGACGCGGCCGGCCGGGTCCTCCGGAAGAAGGCGGCGGTCGCCGAGACCGAGGCCGCGCGTTTCGTCGATATATTCGCCGATCGGCCCTGCGCCGGGGATCGGGCCCAACGGTTCCTCGACCATGACGGGCGTCGTGCCGGCCGGGTTCATGATCAGGAAGTCGTGCCGACGATCGAAAACACGCTCTTCGATGAGGTTGGGCTCGATTCCGATTTCGCCGAGGATCAGGCGGATGAAGCGGGAATGAGGGCAGAGAGGGTGGTGGTAGAGGTCCGTCATCTCGCCCGTGCTGGCAGTGTGGTCCGTGTCTCAGCCGGAGGGAACGCTCCCCGCGGAGCGCACCCGGGGCCGTGGGATCGAACCGACGGCGTGCTCCGGTATAGGACGG
>CAXUOD010000003.1:0-63721 GCA_964252585.1 uncultured Lichenihabitans sp.
TCGGGATCTCGACCACGTCGAGCTTGTAGATCTCGGCGAACTCGTCGGCTTCGGTGGCGGCCGTTCCGGTCATGCCGGCGAGCTTCTTGTACAGCCGGAAGTAGTTCTGGAAGGTGATCGAGGCCAGCGTGACGTTCTCGGGCTGGACCTGCACGCCTTCCTTGGCTTCCAGCGCCTGATGCAGGCCTTCCGAATAGCGCCGGCCCGGCATCATGCGGCCCGAGAACTCGTCGATGATCACGACTTCGCCGTTGCGGACGATGTAGTCCTTGTCGCGGGAGAAGAGCTTGTGGGCCTTGAGGCCCTGCTGGACGTGATGCACCAGGGTCGCGTTGGCGGCCTCGTAGAGGGATCCCTCGGTCAGCAACCCGGCTTCGGCGAGCAGCGCCTCGATATGTTCGTTGCCGGCTTCCGTCAGGTTCGCCGTGCGCTGCTTCTCGTCGACATCGAAGTCGCCCTGGATCAGGCGGGGGATCAGCTTGTCGATGCTGTTGTAGAGGTCCGACTTGTCGTCCGACGGACCCGAGATGATGAGCGGCGTCCTGGCTTCGTCCACCAGAATCGAGTCGACCTCGTCGACGATCGCGTAGGGGTGGCCGCGCTGGACCATCTGGTCCAGCTCGTACTTCATGTTGTCGCGAAGGTAGTCGAAGCCGTATTCGTTGTTGGTGCCGTAGGTGATGTCGGCCGCATAGGCCGCCTTACGCTCGCCGTCGTCGAGCCCGTGCACGATGATGCCGACGCTCAGGCCCAGGAACTTGTAGACGCGCCCCATCCATTCGGCGTCGCGGCGGGCCAGGTAGTCGTTCACCGTGACGACATGGACACCGGCGCTCGGCAGCGCGTTAAGGTAGGTCGCCAGCGTCGCGACCAACGTCTTGCCCTCGCCGGTCCGCATCTCGGAGATGCCGCCCTCGTGCAGCACCATGCCGCCGATCAGCTGGACATCGAAATGGCGCTGCCCGAGAACCCGCTTGGCCGCCTCGCGGACCGTCGCGAAAGCCGGGACAAGAAGGTCGTCGAGCGACTTGCCGGCCGCGAGTTCTTCCCGGAACATCAGGGTTCGGCCGGCGAGATCCGCATCGCTCAGGGCTGCGACATCGGGCTCCAGGGCGTTGATGGCGGCGACCTTCGGCGTGTAGGTCTTCAGCCGCCGCGCATTGGCCGTGCCGAAAATCTTCTTAGCGAGCGAGCCGAGCATCCGTTGAAACCTTAGTCTTGACCACTCGACGACCCGAGTGGCGCGCGGCACATCCCGCCTTCGTGACCGGTTCCCGGGTTGAGAACGTCGGAACCCCGCATGTAGGCCGCGCGAAACGACCATTCAACGGTCGACCGCCTGACCTGCCCGACGGTCACCGCGAACGGACTTGCCGCGAGAAACTGGTGGCAATCGGCGACGGCGAGAGATAAGAGCCGCCCCAAACCATGTCAATCGCGGCACGTCGTGGCCAAGGTGGCAATGGGACGAAGCCCAAACGTCTACGACCTCGAGCCGCTGCCGGATGCGGCGCCTCGCTGGTCCCGATGGCTTGGTCGCGGCGGTACCGCGGCGACCGTCGGCGGATCGATCCGGTCCGGGCGCGGGTGGGCGCGACAAGCCACCGAGAGAGTTGTTCGAGGACCTAAGCTGATGATGCAGAAAAAAGACGCGACCCTTCGTGCGGTCGCGGTCGCGGCCTTGATGGGCCTCGCAACCCTGACCCCGGCTTCCGCCAAGGTGCTGGCCACGGTCAATGGCTCCGACATCACCGACGACGACGTGCGAACCGCCACCGAAGACCTCGGCCCGTCGCTGCCCGCGCAGCTCACGGGTCCGGCCCGCGAAGCCTATGTGGTCGACTACCTGATCGACCTCAAGCTCGCGGCCCAGAAGGCGACAGCCGACAAGCTCGGCGACACGCCGGAGTTCGCGCGCCGCATGGCCTACTACCACGACAAGGTCCTGATGGAGAACCTGCTCGGCACTATCGCCAAGACCGCCACGACGGCCGACGCCGAGAAGAAGGTCTACGACGACGCCGCGAAGGCGCAGAAGCCCGAGACCGAAATCCATGCCCGCCACATCCTGGTGCCGACCGAGGACGAGGCCAAGGCGGCTCTCGCCCGGGTCAAGAAAGGCGAGGATTTCGCCAAGGTGGCCGACGAAGTCTCGAAGGACCCCGGCTCCCAGGGCGGCGACCTCGGCTGGTTCACCAAGGACAAGATGGTGCCGGAGTTCGCGGCGGCTGCGTTCAAGCTCGAGCCCGGCCAGGTGTCGGACCCCGTGAAGAGCGAGTTCGGCTGGCATATCATCAAGCTCGAGGGCAAGCGCGAGAAGAGCTTTCCGCCTTTCGACCAGGTGAAGGACCAGGTGGCTCGCTATGTCGCCCAGAAGGCGCAGAGCGACGAAGTGATGAAGCTGCGCGAAGCCGCCAAGATCGATCGCATGACGCCGCCGCCCGCGGCAGCGCCGGCCGCCCCCGATGCCTCACCGGCGCCCGCACCGGCCGACGCTCCGAAGCCCTGACCTCGGGTCGGCTGTCCAGTAGCCCTGCGCGTCCGGGAAGACCGTTTAACGCGCCTCATCCTGAGCCGACCGCGGAACGCGGTCGTGTCGAGGGACGGGCCGGTGTACGGCCGGCGCCCGGCGTGCTTCGACACGGGCGCGTCGCGCCCGGCTCAGCATGAGGTTCGGTGGGGAAATGACGCAAGTGAGTCGATGAGGTCGGTGGGCACCGACGCGGTGATCGAGATCAGGATCGGCACGACGTGAGTTTACGACGGCTCGAGCGGAGCCAGCCTCACTCGCCCCTGAGCACCATGTCGTCGCGGTGGATCATCTCGGCCCGACCGCAGAAGCCGATGAGACCCTCGATCTCGCGGCTGTTGCGCCCGACGATCAGGGTGGCATGCGCACTGTCATAGGCCGCGAGACCCCGGCCGAGTTCGCGTCCCGTCGCATCTTGGATCCGGATGCAGTCGCCGCGGAGGAAGTTGCCCGCCACGCCGGTGACGCCCGCCGGCAGGAGGCTCGCGCCCTGCCCCAGGGCGCGGGCCGCACCCGCATCGACCGCCACCGCGCCGCGCGGCTCCAGGGTTCCGCCAATCCACACCTTGCGGGCCGTCACGGGATTGGAGGCCGTCGTGAACCAGGTGCAGCGTCCGCCCGCACGGATGCGGGCGATCGGCTGGAACACACGCCCGTCGGCGATCACCATCTGGGTGCCGCCGGCCGTCGCGATCTTGGCGGCCTCAATCTTGGTCCGCATGCCACCGCGCGAGAAGACCGACGCCGCCCCGCCCGCCATCGCCTCGATCGCGCCGTCGATGCGCGGCACCAGCGGGATCAGGGTCGCCGAGGGATCCTGGGCGGGCGGCGCCGTGTAGAGGCCGTCGATGTCGGACAGCAGGATCAATAGATCGGCGCTCGCCATGGTGGCGACCCTGGCCGCGAGCCGATCGTTGTCGCCGTAGCGGATCTCGCTCGTCGCCACCGTGTCGTTCTCGTTGATGACCGGGATGGCACGGAGCCCCATGAGGCGCTCCAGCGTGGCGCGCGCATTGAGATAACGGCGGCGCTCCTCGGTGTCGCCGGGCGTCACCAGCACCTGGCCGGCCGTGATGCCCCGCGACGCCAGAACCTCGGCCCAGGTCCTGGCCAAGGCGATCTGGCCCACGGCCGCGGCCGCCTGGCTATCGTCGAGCTTCAGGGTGCCGCCTGCCAGTTTCAGCACCCGCCGCCCGAGCGCGATGGCCCCCGACGACACCACCATGACGTCGGCGCCGGCGCGGTGCAGCCCCGCGAGATCGTCTCCGAGCGCTTCGAGCCAGGCTCGCTTCGGCGTGCCCGCGGCGTCGTCGACGACGAGCGACGAACCGACTTTGATGACGATACGCCGGAACCGATCGAGCGAGGGGATCATGAGAGCCTGGTCGGTGCGAGACGGCAAAACCGCGCCTTCGCGCCCTGCGCCGGCAATGTCAAGCAACACCGCACCGCGACCGCGCGTTTCCGATCGTCCGGTTCGACGGACCATCGACACGGGGCAGCCACCATGGACGATCCTCACGACCTCCGCCGTTTCGTCGAGGCTCAAAACCCGGTTTTCGAACGGGTGCTGAGGGAACTCGGTGCGGGCCGGAAGGAGAGCCATTGGATGTGGTTCGTGTTCCCGCAGATCGCCGGACTTGGTCATTCGCCGATGGCGCAGCGCTTCGCGATCGCCTCGCTTGCCGAAGCCGAAGCCTATGCCGGCCACGACCTCCTCGGAGCCCGGCTGGCACGGTGCACGGATCTGGTGAATGGGATCGTTGGCCGTCCGATCGTGTCGATCCTGGGGCGTCCGGACGATCTGAAGTTCCGCTCGTCGATGACCCTGTTCGCGCGCGCGGCGGTCGACAAGAGCCGCTACATCGAGGCGCTCGACAAATATTTCGACGGCAAACCCGATCCCGCGACGATCGACAGGCTGTGAATAGGTGCAGCCAGCTAACGCGCCTCGTAACGACGAACGGCAAAGCTCGGCACTCCGACGACGACCTGACACACTCCGCTTCGAGAGGCTGGAGAGCGACGAGCCGCCGCATCAATCGATCAACCGAGGGTCTTATCTCTTCCGGGACGCCTGCCGGCCGACGCCGTTCGGATCCACCGAGACTGCTCCGGCGTTCGCTGAGCGTGGCGCCGTCCGGAAAGGTGCGTTATCATGATTGCAAGAGCATTCATTCTGTCTGTCGGCCTCATCGCTGCGGGATCCCTGTCATCCGCCGCGTTGGCCCAAGTGTTGCCGGCACCGCAGTACAACCAGCTCGGGCGGTATCGTGCGGCCGGCGAAGACCCGACATTCCACGTCAATCGCTATGGCTACGGCAATTACGTCCAGGGCCCGAACGGCAGCTACGGTGGCTACCCGGCCGGCAGCGCCGGTGCGATCGAGTTGCAGAACGAGCACGACATCAAGTGTCGGGACCTGCCCGAAAGCTGCTGATCTGACTACCCCCGGGTGAGGAGGTGGAAGATGGGGTGGGTCAGAACCACCCCTTGAGCCGCAGCCACACCACCGGGACGACGACGCTCATCAGGACGAGAAAGAGTCCCCACTGGTACCCGTAGGTCCAGTCGTATTCCGGCATGTTCTTGAAGTTCATACCATACAGCCCGACCACGAAGGTCGGCGGGATGCCGATGACCGACGCGATGGTGAGCAGCTTGAACGTCTTGTTCTGCTCAACGTTGATGAAGCCCAGGGTCGAGTCGAGCAGAAATTGGACCTTGTCGGTCAGGCGGTTCTCGTAGTCGCCGAGGGCCGCGACATCCTGGCGAAGAACTTCGAGGCGCTCGCGCTGGTCGGCCGAGACGAACTTCCCGCCCTTGTTGGAGAGAAAGACGAGAAGGCGGTTCAGCCCCAAGAGGCTGTCTCGAGCGTGAGAGGTGGTGTCTCCGCTCCGACCCACGGTCTGCAGCGTCGCGCTGAGCTTCCGCTCGATCCGGTTCGGCTTTTGGCGCGCGTCGCGACTGGCGACCCCGAAGATCTCGCGCGACACGGCGTCGAGTTCCGCCCCCACGGCTTCCATCCCGTCGGCCATGCGGGCGATGATGCTGTCGAGGAGGCCGATCAGCACGTCGACCGGCGCCTCATGGGATCCCGCGGTGTGGGCCTGCCGCGCCAGCACATAATCGGTGAAGCTTTTGAGGTCATGGGCCCGGATGGTCACAAGGACTTCGCGGCTGAGCACGAAGCCGACCGGTGTCGTATAGACGATGCCGTCCTCGCGAAACAGAACCGGGGTCGACATCAGCAGGACATCGCCCTCGACCACGAGCCGGCTCGAGGTCTCGATCTCGGCCAGCTGATGGGCACTCGGCAGGGTCAGCCCCGTTGCCTGCTCGATGCGGGTGTCATCCTCCTCGGAAGGATCGACGAGGTCGATCCAAAGCGTGCCCTGCGGCAGCGCGACGGGGCTGGATGCGGCATCGACCCGATGCGATGCGGTCGCTTTGTCGTAGACCGTGATCATAGCACCGCTTCTGCATGAAGACGGATCGGATGGCTATCGCGATCCCACCATGCACGATCCTGCATCTGCGCTCGCACGTTGAAATCCTCCCAGAGACGACCGGTCGCATCATCGGAGGTTGACGCAAGAGGCTTTGTTGTCTCCTGATCATCGGCGATCCGCTGGCGAAACAAGTCGTGGACGGGAGGATGGAAGCATGAGTGCTGTGGGGATCACCGGTGCCGTCTCGCGCGAACACCTGGGTGTTCTCGACCGCACCCGGACCGTCGCAAGGCCAGGTTACAATCGCTGGATGGTGCCGCCCTGCGCGCTGGCGATCCATCTATGCATCGGCATGGCCTATGGGTTCAGCGTCTTCTGGCTGCCGCTGTCGCATGCGGTGGGGATCGTCCAGGCCAACACCTGCCCCGGCGAAAGCCTGTTCACGACCATGGTCAGCACGACATGCGACTGGACGATCAGCGAACTCGGCTGGATGTACACGCTGTTCTTCGTCGTGCTCGGCTCCTCGGCTGCGCTCTGGGGCGGCTGGCTCGAACGGGCCGGCCCAAGAAAGGCGGGCGTCGTCGCGGCCTTCTGCTGGAGCGGCGGATTGCTGATCGGAGCGCTCGGCATCGCCACGCACCAGCTCTGGATGCTGCTCCTCGGTCCCGGCATCGTCGGGGGCGTGGGGCTCGGCCTCGGCTATATCTCTCCCGTGTCGACGCTGATCAAGTGGTTTCCGGACCGGCGCGGCATGGCGACCGGCATGGCCATCATGGGGTTCGGGGGCGGCGCCATGATCGGCGCCCCCCTGGCCAATGCGCTGATGGACAAGTTGCACACCCCGACATCCGTGGGCGTCGCCGAGACCTTCGTGGCCCTGGCAATCGTCTATTTCGTCTTCATGATCGGGGGAGCCTTCGGCTACCGGGTCCCGCCGGCCGGCTGGCTTCCGGCCGGGGCAGTGCCGGCCGGAACGGCATCGTCCGGCGTCGAGGCCCCCTCCCCTGCCGCCAGAGCGGCCAAAACCGCAAGAAGCGTCCACCTTCGCGACGCCCACAAGACACCCCAGTTCTGGCTCGTGTGGGCGGCGCTCTGCCTCAACGTCTCGGCCGGTATCGGCGTTCTCGGGATCTCGTCGCCGATGCTGCAGGAGATCTTCGGCGGCAAGCTGGTCGGCCACCCCGAACTGAGCTTCCTCCAGCTCGACGCCGGCCAGAAGACCGCCATCGCGGCGATCGCGGCGGGCTTCACGGGCCTGCTGTCGCTCGCCAATATCGCGGGACGCTTCGCATGGGCGTCGCTCTCCGACGGGATCGGACGCAAGACCACCTTCACGGTGTTCTTCGCGCTCGGCATCCTGCTCTACGCCGTTTCGCCTTCGGCAGCCCATCTCGGGTCCGAGGCGCTCTTCGCGGGCCTCCTCTGCGTGATCGTGTCGATGTACGGCGGAGGATTTGCGACCGTTCCAGCCTACTTGGCGGATCTCTTCGGCACCCAGTTCGTCGGCGCCATCCATGGCAGGCTGCTGACCGCGTGGTCGACGGCCGGCATCATCGGTCCGGTGCTGGTCAATACCATTCGCGAAGCGCAGATTGCGGCCGGCGTGCCGCGCGCGGAGGTCTACGATCGCACGATGTACACCCTCTCCGGTCTCCTGGTCCTGGGCTTGATCGCGAATGGCTTGGTCAAGCCGGTCGCGGAGCGATGGTTGATGAGCGACGCGGAACTCGCTTCCGTTCAGGTGCGGACCGCGACGGACGGCTTGTCGCGGGGAGCGTTCGGGATCGGATCCGGGCGTTTCGACCTCAAGACGGCACTGGCCTGGAGCTTCGTGGCGCTGCCGCTGCTCTGGGGCGTCTGGGTCACCTTGTCGAAGGCCGTCGTCCTGTTCTCCTGATGGAACGTCCGCGGCACCCGTCATGATCGATAAGTTCGAATTCCTGCTGGCACTGGCGCGGGAACGGCATTTCGGGCGGGCCGCGGAGGCTTGCGGGGTCACGCAGCCGACCCTTTCGGCAGGGCTGAAATCCTTGGAGGATATTCTCGGGGTCCTCCTGGTCCACCGGTCGTCGCGCTTCCAGGGCTTCACACCGGAGGGCGAACGGGTGCTCGAATGGGCGCGCCGCATCGTCGCGGACGCGCAGGCCATGCGGCAAGACCTTGCGACGGCGAAACACGGCATCGTCGGTCACCTGCGGATCGCCGTCATCCCGACGGCGTTGCCCATCGTGGCGCGCCTGACGGCCCCCCTTCAGGCCAAGCATCCGGGCCTAGCGTTCACGATCCTGTCCCGGACTTCGGCCGAGATCCTGCAGCTTCTGCACAACCTCGAGGTCGAGGTCGGCATCAGTTACCTCGACAACGAGCCGCTCGGCCATGTCAGGACGGTGCCGCTCTACGGCGAGCGCTATAGGTTGCTCACGGCGAAGGACGGGCCTTTCCGGGGTCGATCGTCGGTAGCCTGGGCGGAGATCGGGCAGGTGCCGCTCTGCCTTTTGACGGCCGACATGCAGAACCGGCGGATCATCGACGAAATGCTCCTCTCGTCCGGTGCCGGCTCGGAGCCGACGCTGGTCTCGAATTCGACGATCGTCCTCGTGTCGCATGTCCGAACCGGCCGATGGTCCACCATTCTGCCACCCCTGCTGGCGGAATGTATCGGAGTGCCCGACACGGTGGCGTCGATCCCGATCGTCGCTCCGGAGATCGGTCATGAGGTAGGGCTCGTGGTGCCGCATCGCGAGCCGAACACCCACAGCGTGGCCGCGCTGGTCGCCGAAGCGCGTAGCCTCGCCCGGGTTCTCGCGGCGCCGACCGTCCTCGACGCATGGTGACGATAGGATTGTTCTATCGCAGCACGGGAAAAGCCGCTTGATGCTACACTGCGATTAGTGCCCTCAATTGTAGTTTGGAACTGCTCTGACCTGGACACGATGCCTCACGAAGCCTGGAGCCCGCAGCGAGCCGCTGCCGTCATCGGCGATCATGCCGGCCTCGCGGGTGCGACGTTGCCCATCCTCCATGCGCTGCAGGCCACGTTCGGCTACGTGCCCGAGGATGCGCTCCCGATGGTCGCCGAAGCCATGAACCTGTCGCGGGCCGAGATCCATGGCGTGGTGACGTTCTACCACGACTTCCGCCGCGCGCCGGGCGGCCTGCATGTGGTCAAGCTCTGCCGGGCCGAAGCCTGCCAGGCGGTCGGCGCGGTCGCCCTCGCGGATCACGTCAAGCGGCGGCTCGGCATCGATTGGCACGAAACGACGCCGGACGGGCGCGTCACGCTGGAGCCGGTGTTCTGTCTCGGGCTCTGCGCCTGCGGCCCCGCGGCCCTCGTCGACGATGCACCCGTCTCCGGGCTCGATCCGGCGACGTTCGATGCCGTTCTGGCGGAGGCTTGCGCGTGACCCGGATCTTCATCCCGGCCGACGCGCAGGCGGTGGCGCTGGGGGCCGACCGCGTCGCCGCCGCGGTCGCACGCTCGGCGGAGGACAGAAATCTCGCCCTCAGCATCGTGCGGACCGGCTCGCGCGGCCTGTTCTGGCTGGAGCCCATGGTCGAAATCGAAACCCCGGCCGGGCGCGTCGCCTACGGCCCGGTCAAGCCGAGCGACGTCGACGGCCTGCTCGGCGCCGGCCTCCTCGACGGCAAGCACCATCCGCTTTGCCTCGGCAACCCCGAGGCCCTGCCCTATCTGGCGCGCCAGACGCGCCTCACCTTCGCGCGTTGCGGCATCGTCGACCCGGTATCGGCCGAGGATTACGTCGCGCATGGTGGCTACGCAGGGCTCGCCCGCGCGCTCGGGCTCGATGGCACCGGCGTCGTCGACGAGATCAAGCTCGCCGGCCTGCGGGGCCGCGGCGGGGCCGGGTTCCCGACCGGCATCAAGTGGTCGACCGTGCTCCTGGCCGAGGCGGACCAGAAATACGTCGTCTGCAACGCCGACGAGGGCGACAGCGGCACCTTCGCGGACCGCATGCTGATGGAGGGCGATCCCTTCTCGCTCATCGAAGGCATGACGATCGCCGGCCTCGCGGTCGGCGCCACGCGGGGCTTCGTGTATATCCGGTCCGAATATCCGCACGCCGTCCGGACCATGGACCGGGCTATCGCGGCGGCGAGCGCGGCCGGGTTCCTCGGATCGTCGATCCAAGGCTCGGGCCGCGCCTTCACGATCGAGACCCGCGTCGGTGCCGGGGCTTATATCTGCGGCGAAGAGACGTCGCTGCTCGACAGCCTCGAAGGCAAGCGCGGCATGGTGCGGGCCAAGCCTCCCCTGCCTGCCATCAAGGGCCTGTTCGGCAAGCCTACGGTGGTCAACAACGTGCTGTCGCTCGCCACCGTCCCCTGGATCATGGCCAACGGCGCCAAGGCCTATGCGGAACTGGGCATGGGCCGCTCGCGCGGAACCCTGCCGTTCCAGCTCGCCGGAAACGTGAAGCGGGGCGGATTGATCGAGACCGCGTTCGGCCTCACGCTGCGGGACGTCGTCGAGGATTTCGGCGGTGGCACCCGGTCGGGCCGTCCGCTGCGCGCCGTGCAGGTGGGTGGTCCGCTCGGAGCCTATTTCCCCGAACGCCTGCTCGACACGCCGCTCGACTACGAGGCCTTCGCGGCCCTGAACGGCCTGCTCGGCCACGGTGGGATCGTCGTCTTCGACGACACGGTGGACCTCGCCAGCCAGGCGCGTTTCGCCTTCGAGTTCTGCGCCAAGGAGAGCTGCGGCAAGTGCACGCCCTGCCGCATCGGCTCGACGCGCGGTGTCGAAGTCATGGACCGGATCACGGCCGGCATCGAGCGCGACAAGAACCTTGCCGTGCTGACCGACCTCTGCGAGGTCATGACGGACGGGTCGCTCTGCGCCATGGGGGGCCTCACGCCCGTGCCGGTGCTGAGCGCCCTGACCCACTTCCCCGAGGATTTCCGGCCGGCGCCCGCGCTGGCGGCGGCCGAGTAGAGGCGCACCATGGCCCTGATCCAGGAACGCGACACCGGTACGCCCGTCCGCCGATCTGAAACGCTCGTGACGCTGACGATCGACGGCCAGGAGGTCTCGGTCCCGACCGGCACCTCCGTCATGGCGGCGGCGTCCCTCATGGGCACCGCGATCCCCAAGCTCTGCGCCACGGATTCGCTCGAGCCCTTCGGCTCCTGCCGGCTCTGCCTCGTCGAGATCGGCGGCCGTCGCGGTACGCCGGCCTCCTGCACGACGGTGGCCGAGGCCGGCATGGTGGTCCGGACCCAGACCCCGAAGCTCGCCAAGCTCCGCCGCGGCGTGATGGAGCTCTACATCTCGGATCACCCGCTGACCTGCCTCACCTGCTCGGCCAACGGGGACTGCGAACTGCAGGACATGGCGGGCGCCGTCGGGCTGCGCGAGGTGCGCTACGGCTACGCGGGCGAAAACCACCTCGGGGCGCCGACCGACGCGTCGAACCCCTATTTCACCTTCGAATCCTCGAAGTGCATCGTCTGCAACCGCTGCGTCCGGGCCTGCGAGGAGGTGCAGGGCACCTTCGCCCTGACGATCGACGGGCGTGGCTTCGCGTCCAAGGTGTCGCCCGGCGGCACGGACTTCTTCGGCTCGGAATGCGTGTCCTGCGGAGCCTGCGTGCAGGCCTGCCCGACCGCCACGCTGAACGAGAAATCGGTCATCGCCATGGGCAAGCCTGAACATTCGGCCGTGACCACCTGCGCCTATTGCGGGGTCGGCTGCGCGTTCAAGGCCGAGATGCAGGGCGACAAGGTCGTCCGCATGGTGCCCTACAAGGGTGGCCAGGCCAACGAAGGCCATTCCTGCGTCAAGGGTCGGTTCGCTTACGGCTATGCCACCCACAAGGACCGCATCACCGAACCGATGATCCGCGACCGGATCACGGACCCGTGGCGGGTCGTGACCTGGGCCGAGGCCGTCGCGCATGCGGCCTCGGCGTTCAAGCGCATCCAGGCGACCTACGGCCGCGACTCGGTCGGCGGCATCACGTCGTCGCGCTGCACCAACGAGGAGAGCTACCTCGTGCAGAAGCTCGTCCGCGCGGCCTTCGGCAACAACAACGTCGACACCTGCGCCCGCGTCTGCCACTCGCCGACCGGCTACGGCCTCAAGGTCACGGTCGGCACCTCGGCCGGCACGCAGGACTTCGCCTCGGTGGCCGAGGCGGACGTCATCTTCGTGATCGGGGCCAACCCGACCGATGGGCACCCGGTCTTCGGGTCGCGCATGAAGCGGCGGCTGCGCGAGGGCGCGAAGCTCATCGTGGCCGACCCGCGCCGCACCGATATCGTGAAATCGCCGCACGTGAAGGCCGATTATCACCTGCAGCTCAAGCCCGGCGCCAACGTCGCGATCATCAACGCCATGGCCCATGTCGTGGTGACGGAGGGGCTGATCGACGAAAACTACGTTCGGACGCGCTGCGAACTGCGTGACTTCGAGGTCTGGGCCCGCTTCGTCGCCGACACGCGGCATTCTCCGGAAGCTACCGAGGACCTGACCGGCGTACCGGCCGCGGACGTCAGGGCCGCGGCCCGCCTCTACGCGACCGGAGGCAAGGCCGCGATCTACTACGGCCTCGGCGTCACCGAGCACAGCCAAGGCTCGACCATGGTGATGGGCATGGCCAATCTTGCCATGGCGACCGGCAACATCGGGCACGCGGGTGTCGGCGTGAACCCATTGCGAGGCCAGAACAACGTGCAGGGCTCGTGCGACATGGGCTCCTTCCCGCATGAGTTGCCGGGCTATCGGCACGTGTCGGACGATGCGACGCGCGAGATGTTCGAGACGATGTGGGGCGTGAAGCTCGAGGAAGAGCCGGGGCTGCGCATCCCCAACATGCTCGACGAGGCTGTGCAGGGACGGTTCAAAGGGATCTACATTCAGGGCGAGGACCCGGCCCAGTCGGACCCCGACACGCAGCACGTCACGGCCGGGCTGCGGGCCATGGAATGCGTGGTGGTGCAGGACCTGTTCCTCAACGAGACCGCCAAATATGCCCACGTCTTCCTGCCGGGCGCCTCCTTCCTCGAAAAGGACGGCACGTTCACGAATGCGGAGCGGCGCATCAGCCGGGTCCGCAAGGTCATGGCGCCGCTCGGCGGCTACGGCGACTGGGAAGTGACTTGCCTGCTGTCGGAGGCGCTCGGTTATCCGATGTCCTACGCGCATCCGAGCGAGATCATGGACGAGGTCGCGGCCCTGACGCCCACCTTCGCGGGCGTCTCCTACGACAAGCTCGACCGGCTCGGCTCCATTCAATGGCCCTGCAATGCCGCCGCGCCCAACGGCACGCCCATGATGCATGTCGACCGCTTCGTGCGCGGCCTTGGCAAGTTCATGCTCACGGCATTCGTGCCGACAGAAGAGCGGACCGGAGCACGGTTCCCGCTGGTGCTGACCACCGGCCGCATCCTGTCACAATACAACGTCGGGGCCCAGACCCGGCGGACCGAGAACTCGCGCTGGCACGAGGAAGACGTGCTCGAGATCCATCCCTTCGACGCGGAACTGCGCGGCATCGCGGATGGCGATCTCGTGTCGCTCGAAAGCCGGTCGGGCGATATCGCCATCAAGGCCGAGATCAGCGAGCGCATGCAGCCGGGAGTGGTCTATACCACGTTCCACCACGCCAAGACCGGCGCCAACGTGATCACCACGGAATACTCGGACTGGGCCACGAACTGTCCCGAGTACAAAGTCACGGCCGTACAGGTCCGGCGCACCAACCGGCCTTCGGAGTGGCAGGCCAAGTTCTACGACGAGGACTTCAGCCTGACCCGCATCGCGGCACATCTCGACGCGGCCGAATAGCATGATGGAGGCTGGAGCCAAGCTCGACCATATGGCGAACCAGATCGCCTCCTTCTTCCGGTCCTACCCGGATGAGGAGGCCGTGGCCGGGATCCACGAACACATTCGCTCGTTCTGGTCGCCGGCTATGCGGCACGATCTTCTGGCCCGGGCGGAGACCGGGTCAGCGCAGCTCGACCCGTTGGTCGTAGCGGCCCTCCATGCCCTGTCGACGGGGTCGAGCCCCGTGCGTCGCGAGGTCGCTGGCCCAGCCGAGGCCGGTGAGATCGGAGCCAGCGACGCCGGCTGACCTCCGCGTGGGCGATCCTAAGCTGGCGTGGGCCTCCATGAGACGCTCCAGCGTCTCCGGAGCACCCTCTGGCTGGGAAAGGCCGAGCGCGCCCCGACACGGCCCCGCAGCCCGGCTCGGCTCAAGGAGCGCTTGATCGCTTCTTGCTTCTACAGGACAATCCTCATCAACTCACTTGCGCCTCGATCTTGATGCCCTCACCGACCTCATGCTGAGCCGGCCCGTAGGGCCGAGTCGAAGCACGCTGGGCCGAAAAGGCCGGCATCCCGCGCTTGGTGGCCGTTGGCGTCAGGCCTTCAGACGCTCGATCAAGGCCATGGCGGCGGCGGGATTGCGCACCTTGTCGCCGCTGATGAAGTAGAGGTAGACCTCGGCCGGGACCTCCGTCTTCTCGTGCGGCGTCACTGTTTCCCATTCGTGCGGGATCTTGCCGGCCGCAAGTTGTCGCGCGTGCTCTGCCCAGAGGTCCAAGGCTGCAGCACCATAGCCGAGCGGCTCAGCTTCTACGGCACCCATGATGCGAGCATAGACGAACGGAGCGGTACGGTCGGCGATCTGCACGTATTTGGAGTCGACCGCGAGGACGATCCCGACCCCGTAGAGCCGGGTCAGGGCCACGAAGTCCGGGTTGCGGAAGCTGTCGTGGCGGACCTCGACGACGTTGCGGATCGTATGTCCCTCGACCTCCTTCGGCAGGAGTTTCAGGAAGCCCTCGAAGTCGCCGGCATCGAAGGCTTTGGTCGGTGCAAATTGCCAATTGACCGCGCCGAGCTTATCGCCGAGCAGCATCACGCCGCTCGCGAAGAAGCGATCGATGGAGCTTCCCGCCTCGCTCAAGATCCGTCGGTTGGTGGCGAAGCGAGGCGCTTTGACCGAGAAGACGAAGCCGTCCGGCGACTCGTCACGCCACTTGACGAAGCTCTCGGGCTTTTGCGACCCGTAGAACGTGCCATTGATCTCGATCGACGTGAGATGGCTCGCCGCGAATTCGAGCTCACGTTTTTGGGGCAGCTTGTCCGGGTAGAAGGTTCCGCGCCAGGGCTCGAACGTCCAGCCGCCAACGCCGACCCGAATGGAGCCGTGGGACGCCTTGTCCACGTGGAGCCTCAAACCGGCTTGACCGGCACGCTGTCGGCGGAGCCCAATGCCCGGATTTCCTCTCCCGAGCGTTCGTCCGCCACGGCCAAGTCACGTTGATCGTCGATGTCGACCCTGGTTCTGCGCACCGTGTCGTGAACCGTCTCAGTGCGATTGCTGACGTCCTTGCGCAGGCCGATTTCCTCGATCAGGCGTGCGGTCTTGCTCACGACGGCCTCTTCGTCGACCTCTTCAATTTCGATAGTCCGGTCCTGGAACCCTGCGATTTGCAAGTCATCTTGCGAGACCGCGCGATCCACCGCCTGACGATCGACCCTGATCGTCTCGTCCCGCAGCAGGATCTCCTTGGTGACAGGGTTTTCGACCACGTAGCTGTGAATACGAACCTTGCCGCGGCTGACCGCCCGCTTGCCGACCACGAGACGCTCTTCCAAGACTTGCAACACGTTTGCGTCACGGCGATCGGTGGCGACGGCCATAGCATTGGCAGACGTGGGAGCAGCACGTTCGGTTTCGACGGCCGACGCCAGGACGGGAGCTTCGACCGGGGACGATACGGCAAACGAAGCCGGTTGGACGACTGGCGCGGGTTCGACCGGCAGCATGGCGGAACTCGCCATGGTTTCGAGCCCCAAGGCGTCGGGCAGGACCGAAGCGCCAAACGGCATCCCGACCGCGCCCCCAAGCCATCCGTCGTTGCGCCAGGAGATTTCCCGTTCCTCGAGATCGATCGAGCCATGGCGGTCCAGGATCTCGACGGCCTCGTCGAGCTGTTCGTCATCGACCTGGGCGGTCAGCAACGTGCCGCCGCGGCGAATGCCTTCGGCGTAAAGGCGGTGGTCGTCGGATCCTCCGAACAGGTCCTCCAGCATGCCCCAGAAACCCTTGCGCTTGGGCTCACCGGCGTGCAGCGGATCGAAGGTCGCGAATTCGTCGCGAGCATCGGCGGGCGAAAGTGTCACGCATCGATCCGAGAGACCAGCTTGCCTCAACAGGCTGACCGCTTCATCGGCATAGGCGCGATCATCAAAGAATGCCGTGATGGAATGGATCGTCATCGATTGCATCCTCGCTGATCGGCAATTTCCGCCGCGCACCATTCGCCTGACGACAAGCGCCGCGGCAGGCCTGCCGCGGCGCTTGTTTGGCTGTTACCAGGCGGCCTTGACTTCGGCAGTGGTCCGCTTGAGGTGCACATGCTGGTCGATATGGTCGACCCAAGCCATCGGGATATAGTGATGCTCGCCGTCCGGCGAGGTGGTCTTCGCCAGCTTGATCGTATCCGCGCCGTCCATGTGGTCGACCGTTCCCACCTTCGTGCCGTCGGATGCGATCACATCCATATGGGCCATCACGGTACCCACATCGCTGCCTTCGACGATGCCGCTCCGGGTCGTCGAGCCACCGACCACGGTCCCGCGACCATCTTCGATTTCGACCTCGGTGCGACGGACCGTATCGGTAATCGTCTCGGTCCTGTCGCGTGCTTCTTTGTGCAGGGAGATTTCCTCGACGACGCGAGCCTGCTTCGAGACGACCGCCTCTTCGGCAAATTCCTCGACCTCGATGACGCGGTCCTGGAACATGGCGTCGGTGGCGCTCACGGCGCGATCCACCGGGCGACGGTCGACGGAAACGTTTTCCGTGCGGAGTGAAACCTGCTCGTTGACCGCCGTCTCGACGACATAGCTCCGGACGCGCAACCGGCCATGGCTGACCTCGCGCTTGCCGACCTGGATGCTCTCCTCATAGACGGGGATCATCTCGTCGGACCCTTGGGCCGCAGTGCCCTTCGCGAGGATCGGCTGGGAAGGCGCCGTCACGGATGCGGTGCGGGTGATCGTGTCGGTCGCGGCCATGCCGGCCGCCGCCATTGGAACGGCGCCCGCCTGGTAGCCCTTCCAACCTTCCGAGCGCCAGGTCGTCTCCCGCTCATCCATATCGACCGCGCCGTCGCGATCCAGAATATCGAGAACACGGTCGTAATTGGCCTCGTCGCTCCTGATGGAAACGAGATAGCCGCCGCGACGCAGACCTTCGGCGTAGGAGTATTGATCCTCCTCCGGCATGAACAGATCCTTCAGGGACTGCAGAAAGCCTTCATGCTGGGGCGTCGTTGCCGTCGTGCCGAGCGAAGAGGTGGTTGCACCGGCGACCATTGTGATGTGCTGCTTCGGGATACCGAGGGCTTCAAGATCCGCAATCGCTGTTTCGGCAGCACCCTTCGTGTCGAAGAAAGCGGCGAGTGTGCGTGAATGCACGGATGTGTTGTCACTGAGGCTCATGGTGGCTCTGTCGGTTCAAGGCGCGCCGGCGCATGGCGAAGTGGGCCGGAGACATTCCCGACGCGGAACACCTCCAGCTTCACGGCGTAGAGACTGCTTCCGCCCATGCTCGAACTATACCCGAAGCATGGATGGTCCTCCCAGGGGATCCATGAGCCCAGGGAACGGTGCAGTCTCTCGCGAAGTTCCGCCGGTAGGATAAATATGCCAATCCGGATGTGAAAACGCGATCTAATCTCGTCCGACTGAATGCATCCGCACACCTCATGGCTCGTGAAGCGGAGCGGGCTGATCGAAGCGTTGAAGCTGCAGGGCGCTCATCGAGTCACGCCGAGACTGCGTCGAATGCAATGCCCGACGAGGTGCGGCACCTTTCGAGACGCGTGCGCCGCACCAATAGCAGCCTACAAGCGACCCGGCAGCGCTGCCATCGGCCTCTTCGCTGTCAGTTTCCGGGCTTGCTCCGCCCTGGCGCCCAGGCTGCGCGTTTCGAGCGGTCCATCAATCGACGCGTTGCGCTGTGATGCCGGCGGTCATGCCGCGGTCTCCGATGAAACCTGGCGATGGATCCGCGAGGGCGTCCCGCAAGCGTGACGGAGCCGACCGGCCATATGATCTCTGATGCACTCCAAGCGTGAACAGTGCGAAACCGGAGGCGATGGGCCAGACCAATATCCGATCCATAAACCAGGCATGCTGGATCGTATGTTGCCAAAAAGCGACTAGCCAAACGGGAATCACCACGTTCGAGGCGAGCAGGAATAAGGATTGCTCTCGTAGCCTGTCCGACAGGGAACACATGCGAATCGTCGTAAAGCCCCAAATACCTGCAACCACCGCAAGGGCGATGGTCAGGCCTGCCAGAAGCCTCATGTTGCCCGCCAAGCCACTTAGTCCGCCGATGATCTTGGACCCGAAGACCATCAGTCCGCCGTTGGACATGGTGGAGGTGTCTCCGATCGACATCCGCTTGCCCAGGGCGTCGAAGAAATCCGGCAGGACACCAAACCCGAACGTCGCCAAGGCTATGAGGATTTTGAGCACGATGCACGCGACAGCTGCCGTGGCGAAGGCGAGCAGGCACTGCAGAGTTACGCCGGCCATGCGAAGCCGAGCCGCGTCTTGCCGAAGGGCGAGAGGGATCAAACCGATCATCAAAGCAGCACCGAGCGGCAGCCCACCGGTCAAGAACTCGAATATCATCGTCAAGCTGCCGAACACCGCCGAAGACATCAGCAGGGCGGGCGCTCCGAGCCCCCGTCTCGAAGCGATGCAGAGAAAAAGGAGGTAAGCCACGATGATGAGGTCGGACGGTCCATGGCTCAAGGATTGGCCGAACGACTCCAGTCCGAACCAACGCGAGAAAGCCACGAAGACAACGGCCCACACGAGGTAGGTGGCATGCCTCACCCCGGTCGCAAGCATGATCAGCGAATATGCAAATCCGGCAGTGACCGTCAAAGAGAGCAGCGAGCTGTAGAGGAGCCGGATCATGTTGACGCTCATGACCGGCAGCAGATAACGAACTAAGATTGTCTGCCCGTGCAGGTAACGATGGTAATATTCTACCCCGGTCAAGGGCGTATCGCCCTCCGCGAGGTGATAGAGCACGGGACAGGGCTCTGCCGGATCGGAACGCTCGACGATGGTCGGAGGTAAGGTTGCACCTACACCACGATCTTCGACCGTTGCGGAAAAGGCCGCTCGGATAGGTGAGACGAGGAGCTCTCGCTCCAACCCGGGCCTCTGGTCGATGCTCATGCCGAGGATCAGGCAGTCATTGAACTGGTGCACGCCAAGGATCGTGTTTCCGAGGGCCTTGTTGGCACCCGGCAGCAATTCGCCAGACGCGAAGGCGGCCCGCACATTCGATCTGGCCGTTTCGAGCTGGCGCCCCAAACTGAAATAGCTGGCAATAAAGAAAAGCAGCATGATCAGCACTGCGACGCCGACGGCTTTGAGCGCTGTCAGTATCGAAGTAAATACGACAGTATCGGATTTGAGGGCTGAACCTTTGGTCAAATATGAACTTGTAGGATGCATAGGAAACCTGTTTTCAGCCAAACAGTTCAGTGACGGCCTATAGTAGGCCCAGTCACATGATCAAAAAGAGTATAGGCTGCTGGATAGTGTATAAAAGCAGCATTTATCATGGCGTGTCAGCCAGCCTTGGAAGCAATGAAGACGCTCATCAACGTTCATCGCGAGCAGATCGCGAGAGGAGCGTGGCGCGTCCAGCTTCGTCGTGGGTCACGCAACGGGTTGCTTCGACGTTGCACTCCTAGGGTGATAAACGGCGCAGCTCAAGTTAGGATGACGTGAACACCCTCAAGTCCAATAGGCTCATGACACCAGTTCGATCGCGGGATGCCGCGCGCAACTCGACCTGGTCAGTTGCTGGCTGACGACAAGAGGCGAGGGCTGCGAGAGATAAGCGAAGCGCCGTGCCTCTCGTCGGCTGAGACTTACCGAGTCCAAAACCACGCCCGACGACAGCGATAGAAACGCCAACAGCACGAGACCCGTTGCCAGAACGGCGCTCGGAAGACGCGGCACGAGGCCGGTTTGGTTGAACTCCAGGAGGATCGAGGTGCCGAAGGACAGCGCGATTGCGAGGAGAACGAGGGAGATCAAGCCGAAGAAAGGAAAAGGACGCTCCTCCTTGACCAAACGCCCGATCATCCGAACGATCCGGACACCGTCCTTATAGGTGCTGAGTTTGCTCGTGGAGCCCTCCGGGCGGGACAGATACACCGTTTCGACTTCCGCAATCGGCATTCGCAGTTCGAGAGCATGAACCGTCAGTTCTGTTTCCGTCTCAAAACCCCGCGACATCGCCGGAAACGATTTGACATATCGGCGGGACAAGACCCGGTAGCCCGACAGCATGTCGCCGACCGGTTTGCCGAACATGGCAGAAACCATATTGGTCAACAGCTTGTTACCGAAGCGATGACCTGGTCGGTAAGCGCCAATGTCCTCACTCACCCGTTTACCCGTGACCATGTCCAGGCTGTCGTTCAACAACATCGTGATCATCTCGGGTGCACGACTTGCGTCGTAGGTCGCGTCGCCATCCACCAGAACGAACACATCGGCTTCGATATCGGCAAACATCCGCCTGACCACGTTGCCTTTGCCCTGGGTCCGCTCGATACGAACGATCGCCCCAGCTCTTTCGGCCACTTTCGAGGTCGCGTCAGAAGAGTTGTTGTCGTAGACGTAGACGCCAGCACCCGGCAGATAGGTTTGAAAGTCGGAGACGACTCTTTGAATTGTCTGCTCTTCGTTGTAACAGGGCACCAAGACCGCAATCGCAAATTCCGAGAGTTCGGTCCCGACCCCGGCGTTGGTAATGTTGGTTCGCTCGAAAGTAACTTTGGCCATCTGATCATCCAGCGATGAGGAAGCATCGAGCGGTCCAACGCAGCAAGTTTTTACACGAAAGGAGCTTTCAGGCAAAATTAATCCAAAAACGATCGATTTATTTCTAACGACAAAACGGTACGACTGCAGCGCCAAGCTGCCGCGCCTTCAGTTCGACGGATTGGCAAGCGACTCTCCCAGGTTTCCGATTGGCCGATCGTTTCCTTGATCTGGCCTCTTTTGATAAACGGCAAGCCGAAAGCGTCGAACTCGACCTGCAGATCGTCGTTCTACCCAACGCGAAAATACACCTGGAGTCTGTCGCGGGCAACACGCCATCCTCGTGCTCCTGCCGTCGTGCAGCCCTGCCGCTCAGGATCCAGGAGGATCGAACCCGAACAGAATTCGCTGCCGCACGAGTTCGTCGGCGAGCGGTCGATAGGCCAGCCGGCCGCCGGAGCGCGGGTGCAGGTCGAGGAGGCCGTTCGGACAATGCCGGTCGTCGTCCCAACCCGGATGGTTGATCACCGGATAGAGGCACAGGCCCTCGACCGGAACGCCGGCCGACCGGGCGGCCCGGACCTCGGCCCCGATCCGGGAGAGCCACGACGGGCGACGCTCGGCCTCGATGCCGGTTTCGGCCACGAAGATGGGCCGGCCATAACGCGCGTAGGTGTCGGCCAGGAGATAGCGAAAAGGTCTGTGCAGCGGATGCTCCACGTCGATCGGCCCCGTGCCGTGGATCCACTGGTTGTTGAAGTAGTAGTTCACCCCGACGATGTCGAGGTGCCTCGGGGTGCCGCCGAGTTGCGGCCAGGCGTGGCCCGCGAGCATGTCCCAACCCTGGAACTGCGCCTGCCGGTGCCCCTCCGCATGCGGATGTTCGTGCGGCCGGTCCGGATGCGTGATCACGTTGATGACGGGGTCGGCATGGACGAAGCGGGCGCGTGGCTCGACGGCCCAGATCGCGTCCATGGCCGCGATGGCAGTGCGGGCCAGCTGCACCTTCAGCTCGTGACCACGCCCCCGCGCGAACGGGTTGAGATAGGCCGCGTCTCCCCCGCCCCAGGCGAAGAACGAGATTTCGTTCACCGGGCAGTAGAACGGCACCTCATCGGTCTCGTCCCGGACCACGCGGGCGGCCGCGGCTGCGAACCGGGCGAAGCGATCGACGAAAGCGGGGCGCCAGACATCGAGGTCGTCGGGCCAGCCGTAATGCAGCAGGTCCCAGAGCACCTGCGTCCCGGTCCCGCGGGCGGCGCGGAGCATGGGCAGGAAGCTCGACCAGTCGTAGCGTCCCGGTGATGTCTCGACGAGGTGCCATCGCAAGCCGTCCCGCACCGTGCGGATCTCATGGCTCGCAAGCGTCTGGAAATCCGAGGCGGCATGTCGGTCGTGTCCGATCGCGGCGATCATGTCGAGGCGGCACCCGTCGTGCCGACGGTGGGTGGAGGACTCGATGCCCCCTTGGAAGAAGGTCCGGAACAGCGTCGGCGGTGGCGCGGCTCGACGTTCCGCGAGGACCGCGTCGAACATCGCCTGCCACTGCGGGACGACCGCCGCGACCGCGTAGTCGCGCTCGACCTTGGCGCGCAGCGCTCCGCCCAACCGGCGACGCTCGGCCGGATCGTCGAGGAGGCGCAGGATCGTAGCCGCGACGGCCCCCGGGTCCTGGTGGGGCACGAACACGCCCGACACCCCGTCGTTGATCTGTTCCAGCGTCCCGTTGTCGCGCGTGGCGACGACCGCGAGGCTCGCGGCACCGGCTTCGGCGATCACATGGGGCATGCCCTCGTGGCGCGACAGCCAGACGAAGAGGTCGAGCCCCGCCAGGAGGGCCGGGACGTCGGTGCGGTCGCCGAGGAATTCCAGCCGGCCGGCAAGACCGAGCGACGAGGCAAGCCGGCGAAGCTCCTGCGCATAGTCGGGCATGAAGGCATCGGGGCCGCCGATCGCCACGAAACGAGCAGCCGGCCGGGCCTGGGCCACGACTGCTGCGGCCCTGATGAAGTCCTCGACCCGCTTCTTGCGATCGAGCCGGCCGACCCAGCCGACGACGGGCGCATCGGCAGCGACGCCGAACAGGGCGCGCGCCTTCGCCCGATCGTCGGCGCGGAACTCCGACAGATCCACCATCGAGGGGATCTCGAGCGCATGATGCGGGCGATCCGGCATCCTGGCCGCAGCGGCATCGCGGATGGAGGCGCAGACCCCGACATAGCGCGCCGTCAGGTTCTTCGGTCCGGCCAGGGCCTCGGAGACGAGGCCACCGTGCTCGATCAGCGGCGGCCGCAGATGCAGCCGTTCGAGCGCCGGGTAGATATCGGCGACGTTCTGCGACGCGATGACGATGTCGTAGGCCGAGACTTTGGTGGCGAGATAGCCGACCGTGTCCTCGAACGACAGGTCATAGGGGATGCGATCAACGTCGACGCCGAGTCGCGCGAGCTGCTCGTGCGTCTGGTCCGGCATGCCCTCCTTCCTGAAGCACGCCACGACATCGATGCGATAGCGGCTCCGATCGAGGGACTGGGCGAGCAGGCGCACCTCGGTCTCTTCGCCCCCCACCACCAGCCAAGCAAAGACCCAGAGGATGCGGACCGGGCCCGCAGCCGCGTCCGACATCAATCGGCACCCTTGAACACGACCTGCAGGAACTCAGGCCGCGTCTCGTGCAGCGTTTTCAGGAAAGCCGGGGCCTCGTCGAACGGAACCACATGGGTGATCACGTTCTCGATCAGGTCGTCGCCGACCTCTTCGAGAAGTGCGACGGTTTCGAGAGCCAGGCGACGGCGGTCCCAGGCGAACCCGAGGCCGCGCGGCACCCGTCCGATCTGCGCGCAGCGGATCGCGAGACCGTTGTGGTGGAACTCCTCGCCGAGCCGCACCGCACCGGCGCCGTCCTGGTAGAACGCGAGGTCGATCACGGTGCCTTGCGGCCGCAGGGCGCGGAGTGCCGCCTGCAGGCTTTCGGCGTGGGCACGGGTCTGGAACACGAAGTCGGCGCCGCGGTCGTTGCCGCCGTGGTGCCAACGCTCCTTGGCCAGGCCCCAGGCCTGATCCTCGGTCACGGCCTCGAAGCCGAGCGCTTCGGCGCGCTGCCGCCGAAACCCCGAGGGATCGGCCACGAGGACCTCGGTGGCCCCGCACTGCTGGGCGAAGAGCGCCGTCAAGAGGCCCACGACACCGCCGCCGATGACGAGCACCGGCCGGCCCGCGACCCCGATGCCGAGCGCCGGGACTTGAGCGCCGAAGATTTCGGCATCGGCATGAAGGATGCCGTTCGCCGCAATGGGACCCATCTGGGCCACATAGATCCCGAGGATCGGGTCCATGTCTTCGGGAAGCGGGATCAGGAGGTCATGGAAGGGGTTGGCCGTATGCCCGCTCTTGTGGGCATAGGTGGTGGCCACGATCTGCCCGTTCCGAAAGGCCGGGCTGCGCGACTCGACGACCCGCGCCACCTCCATGTAGCCCATGAAAGGCACCGGATAATGCATGCCGGCTTCGTTCGGGACGAAGACGCCGCGCTCGCCGTCCCAGCGCGAGTGCAGGTAGGGGTTGGTCCCCTTGAAGAAGGTCAGCTCGGTGCCGGCCGAGAGGCCGGTATAGAGGGTCTCGAGCCGGACCTGCCCGTCGCCGGGCGGCCCTTCCTCGTAGCCGAAGAAATAGGCTTCGCCCGGCCGTTCGACGCCGAGGGAACGGATGTGACGATGATCGGACATGGTGAGGTTCAACCGTTCTGCGAATCGAGATCGACGGATCGGCCGGTTTCGATGGAGCGGCGGATCGCGTCGGTGATGCGAAGCGTCTTCAAGGCTTCGCCGTAAGGGCACCGGATGCGGTTCTCTCCCCCGCGAACGGCGTCGATGAAGTCGCGATCCTGCCGCCGGACGGGGTCGCCCTCGGCGTGCCGGTAAGGCCGGCCGCGGCCGACATCGACCATGATGTCGTGGTCGGTCATCTCGATGGCGAGCCGCTCGCCGAAGAGATGCAGGCCGACGCGATGGTTCCAGCCGAGAAGGCAGGTCGATCCGATGTTGCCGACGGCGCCGGAGGCGAACTTCAGGGTCGCGCTGGAGGCGGTGGCGACATCGAGCCCGGGGAAGTCGGGACGCGGCTTGTGGCTCGCGGCACCGAAGACCTGGGTGACGTCTCCGACGAGATAGTGGGCGAGATCGACGATGTGGGTCGTCTGCTCGTTGATCTGCCCGCCCGACTGGTCCTGTTTCCACCACCATAGCGGAGGCGGCGTCGAGTCGAGCCAATACCCCGACAGGAACTGTGCCGGGTTGTCGGCCAGCACCGCCTTCGCCTCGTCGGTCGTGTCGAGGTAGCGCCAGTGATAGCCGACCCCGGTGACGAGGCCGGCGGCCTCGACCTCCCGGGCGAGCGCCTCGGCGGCCGCGAGGTCGAGCGCCAGCGGCTTCTCCACGAAGAACGGAAGCCCTCTCTTCAGCGCTGCCCGTTCGGGAACGCCGTGGGCGAAAGGCGGCACGCAGATGAAGAGCGCGTCGAGCGGCACCTCGGCCAACATCATGTCGAGATCGGCAAAGGCACGCGCACCGAAACGTTCGGCCGAGCCTTGCGCCCGTTCCTCGACAGGATCGGCGAACGCCGCGAGTTCGACGTCTCCGAACTGTTCGAGGATTCCGAGATGGCGTTGTGCGATCCCACCCGCGCCGATGAAACCGATGCGGGTTCGCGCCGACTCTACGCCATCCATTGTCACCATCCTCCGTTGTTGCCCGGGTGGAACCCGCAGCTCTTCGAAAAGCCGCGCCGTCTCGTCCGCCATGCGGGCCGCCGTGAAGGCGTCGAGAAAACGCGCCCGGCCTCCGAGCCCGAGCGCGCGGGCTCGATCGGGGTCGGCGAGGACCTCGCCGATCGCGACCGCGAGGCTTTCCGGGTGCCCCGGCTCGACGAACCGGCCCGTGATCCCGTCGATCAAGACTTCGTCGGTGCCGCCGACTCGGGTCGCCACGACCGGCAGCCCCTGCGCCATAGCTTCCAGCATCGCCAGCGGCAAGCCCTCGAAGCGCGATGGCAGGACGAAGAGATCCGCGGCGGCCAGGAAATCCGGCACGTCGGCGCGATGGCCCATGAAGCTGATCGCATGGGCGACACCGAGCGCCGACGCCTGTTCCTTGAGCATGTCTTCCTGCGGCCCACTCCCGATGAGCCAGACGCGGCAGGCGGGGTGTCGCGCCAGCACGGCCGGCAGGGCGCCGACGAGGGTCGCGTGGTCCTTCTGCAGCGTCAGCCGAGCCGTGGTGACGACAACAGGACAGCGATCGTCGAGCCCCAAGGACCACCGCGTGTCATGGCGCTGCCGCCCTGCCGGCTTGAACGGCAGGCCGTTGCGGATCACGGAGAGTTTGCCCGGATCGATCCCCGCGGCCCGGAACGTCGAGGCTGCGGCATCGGACACGCAGATGACCCGATCGACCCGGTCGATCCCAGCCTGGTGATCGCGGCGCTGCCCGGGGTCCGTGATGACGTTGGGAAGATGCTCGGTGCGGACGATCACGGCGATGCCGGCCGCACGGCCCTGGGCCGCGAGCGCGTGGCCCTCCCAGCCGATACCGGCGTGGACATGCAGCAGGTCGAAGCCGCCGGCCCGGAGCCATCGCGTCACGGCGTCCGGATCGTCGTCGAGCCGTTTGATCGCGGCGCCGAGACGGGCGCCACGTTGCAGCAGAGCCCGGCCGCCGGGGCTCACCGGACAGGCCAGGGTCACGTCGTAACGGCCGCGCCACTCTCCTGCCAAGGCGAGCATGTGCTCGCCGACGCCGGACGGCTCCATACTGTCGGTCACAAGGCATAACCGGGGCATCATGACCCGCGGCCTTCAAGCCATTGCGGATGCGCCGGTCGAGTCGGGCGCCGCAACGGCACGGTCGAGCGACGAACCCGCCTCTCGCGATTCCTCGCTGACGCGCGGCACGACCCCTCGCTCGACCAGCCGCCGGTAGGTCGCCAGCGCCTGCCCGACGATCTGATCCATGTTGTAGTAGCGGTAAGTGGCGAGCCGGCCCACGAAGCTGACGTCCGCTTGGGCCAGGGCCAGGGCTTCGTACCGTTTGTAGAGCGCCTGGTTTTCGGGCCGGGGGATCGGGTAATACGGGTCTCCCTCCTGGCTCGGTATCTCGTAGGTGATGCTGGTCCGTTCGCTGACCTGCCCGGTCAGATGCTTGTATTCCGTGATCCGCGTGTAGGGCACGGATTCATCCGGATAGTTCACCACGCCGACGGCCTGGAAGCGCCGGCGTTCGTGGGTCTCATGCCGAAACTCGAGGCTTCGATAGGGCAGCGCCCCGTGACAATGGCCGAAATATTCGTCGATCGGGCCCGTGAACACGGTGTGGTCCGCGACGACATCGCGCCGGACGTCGGCGAACTCCACACCGAGTTGGACCGTGATGTTGGGGTGGTCCAGCATGGCATCGAACATGGCCGTATAGCCGCGGGCCGGCATCATCTGGAACGCGTCGGCGAAGTAGCGGTCGTCGGTCGAGGTTCGGGTGGGGACCCGCTGGGTGACGGAGCGGTCGAGTTCGGACGGGTCGTGGCCCCATTGCTTGCGGGTGTAGCCGCGAAAGAACATTTCGTAGAGTTCGCGGCCCACCTGCGCCACGACGGCGTCCTCGGCCGTCCGAACCGTCGCGACGGGCTCGGCCCGCGCCGCCAGGAAGGCCGCCGCCTCGGCGTCGCTCCTGAGATCGAGCCCGAAGATCCCGTTCAGCGTCGTGCGATTGATGGGCATCGGCACCAGCGCGTCGCCCACGCTGGCGAGAACGCGATGCTCGTAGGGGCGCCATTCCGTGAAACGGGACAGGTGATCCACCACCTCGCGGGCGTTGGTGTGGAAGATGTGCGGTCCGTAGCGATGGACCAGGATCCCGGCCCGGTCGAGATGGTCGTAAGCGTTGCCGCCGACGTGCGGCCGCCGGTCGACGACCAGAACCCGACGGCCGGAACCGGCCGCGAGCCGTTCCGCCAACACCGATCCGGCAAAGCCCGCGCCCGCCACGACGACGTCATAAGGCTTGCGTCGGCCGGACGGGCGCACGGCCGGCTTGCAAGGTGCCCGCGGCGAGAGCGCGATCGGCCGGGTCGCCTCGGACTGCCGCGCCATCGCGGCCCCGACGAGGGCCCGCATCCGCCCGAACGTATCGTCCCAGGATTGACTAGCCAGGAGACGATCGGCTTCGGCCCGCCAGCACGACGGTGTCCCGGCGATCGCCAACATCGCGGCGCAGGCCGCGACAAAGTCTTCGCTGGCAGCGGCGATCGCCACCCCTGCGAGATGTCCGTAGTGGCGTTCGACATCCCTGATCGGCGTCGACACGACAGGCCGGCCAGCCGCGAGATATTCCGGCGTCTTGGTCGGGCTGATGAACCGCGTCGATTCGTTGATCGCGAAGGGCATAAGAGCCACATCCCAACCCGCCAGATAGGCCGGAAGGTCGTCGTATGACTTGGACCCGAGATAATGGAGGTTGGGTCGGCGCGGGAGCGTCGCCGGATCGATCTTCGCGACGGGGCCGACCATCACGATGTGCCACTCGGGGCGCGCCGCGGCCACGGCGTCGAGGAGGGCGAGATCCATGCGCTCGTCGATCACACCGTAGAAGCCGAGCCGCGGATGCGGGATACCGGCCTGATCGGCCGGGCTCGCGACGCCGGCTTCTCTCGCACGCCGGAAATGCGCGACGTCGACGCTCGACGGGAACGGATGGATGTTGTCGTGGGCAACCCGCTTCGCCTCGTAGAGGCTATGCCCCCCCGTGAAGACCACGTCGGCGCGCTGCAAGAGATCGGCTTCGAGCCGCTTCAGTTCGGGCGGCGCGAAGCTGAAGGCGGCGAGTTCGTCCATGCAATCGTAGACGACGAGCGCGGCGTCGACGTGCCGGGCGAAACCGTACATCATCGGGGTATAGAACCACAGGATCGGTCGGCCGGAGCCCTGGGTCGCGATCAGCATCGCCAGCATGTCGCGAAGCGCCGTTTGCCGGGCCGGTTCGTCCCACCAGTGCGGCACCCGCGGCCGGAGCGCGATGACGTCCTGCTCCGGGAATGGGTGGTACTCGAGATAGGCCCGGTGATGATCGCAGGCGATCGGCTCTTCGAAAACGTAGACGCGCCGCTCCCGCGCGAATCGGCTCATCAAATGTTGCGGACGCTGGAAGACGAAGTCCCACCGGAGATGGGAGAAGCAAATCAATGGTGCCGGGTAATCATCGAGAACGTCGAAGGTCGGTCGCCCCTGAGGCAGCACATTCAAAACCTTCAACACGGCCTCCTGACGTTTGCACTTGCATCAATTACGGCATCCAGAGGGCGAGAGTCGAGCAGGCCTATGGACGCATCGAGGCAGATTGGCTCAGCCGCGGCGGCCGAGGGCTTGCCCTTTCGCTGTCCCGGCCAGCATGGATCGGAGGCGATGCACGGAATGTGCCCACACCCAACGGGCCAGGACCACGTCTCTCGGCCGCATGGCAGGCGCTGCGTCGATGAGGTCGCACAAGGCCTGTGGAAAAGCCTCCTCGTCTGCGGTTCGCCCCGTTTCCGGAACGATGTATTGCAGCCCGCACCGCAACCCGGCATTGGCCAGGACCGGCAGGCCAGCCAGCATGTATTCGGTCAGGATCGCCGGAGCGCCGTCGTCGACTCCGCAAACGACACCGATCCTCGCGGCATTCATCAGCCGATTGACCTCGTCGAACCCGACCCCAGGAGGACCGACGAAGTCGACGTCGATGCCCTGCTCGCCCGCGCGCCGGCGAAGGTCGTCGGCGAGCTCGCCGTAGCCGACGACGCACAGCGCCCTCAGGCGGCGCGGCGCCCGCGCCAGGGCGTCGAAGAGCGCGTCGTGCCGCTTATACGGCTGTGCCGCCGCGACATAGATCACGTCAAAGGGCTTCTCGGTGCCGAGCGGCCTGAATGTCAGCGGGTCGGCGAACTCCGGCCCGATCGGCAGGACCGCGGTCATCATGTCGGGATGCCGTTCGCGCACCTCCTCCGATTGCCACTCCGCGGCCGTCAGGACGAGATCGAAGCGTCCACTCACATCGGGCGGCAGGCGCAGGGCCGGCGCGTCGATGGAATTGTAGATCTTGAAGCTGTTGGCGCAGGCATCGAGCAGGGACGCGTCGACGCCGAGGCCCCAGGCGCAGAGGATATGCGGCGCCCCGAAAGCCGCGACAAAACCCAGCATGCTGTTCGAGCGGAACGGCGGCGTCTCGTCGCCGACGCGAAACGCGCGCCGGACCAGGACGGGATTGTCCCTGCGGAACGGACCCGGATCGGCCGGGCGCCAATGATGCCAGATCTCGGCGTGATCGACGAGACCCGCCTTGATGCAGGCGAGCGGCAGCCTCTCGAGATAACCGCCGAGCACGTCGAAGTCTCGCGGATCCTGGGGCGCCGGGCCGGGCGCCGGGCCCCACTCGCCCCGACGCCAGGCGTCCCGCGCGAGGTCGACCGAAGGCTCGGGCCCGGGATCGGGCGGCCAACCGTCGCGAAAATCGCTGATGGCGACGATCATCCGGGACGGGCAGAGCGGAACGGGGCTATGGCGCATTGCGATCCAAGCCATACTGGCCGATCACCCCTGCCGCAACGCGAGACCGATCGATGGCCGTGACCCTGACGCATCGCGCCGACATCGACCTCGAGGTCTTCCGGCGCGTGGCCTGGGCGGGTGAAGGCGTCGCGATCAGCCGCGAAGCCCTTCGGCGCATCGCCGAGTGCCGGGCGTCGTTCCTCGCCCTGATCGAAAGCGACTCCGGCCTCGTCATCTACGGCGTGACGACCGCCATGGGCGAGCTGGCCAGCCAGCGTCTGGAGCGCGACGAGCGCGATCGCCACGCGCGGATCAAGGCCCTCGCGGCCGCCACGGCGTTCGGCGATCCGCTCCCCGAGCGGGTCGTGAGAGGCATCGTGCTGGCGCGGTTGGCGAATTTTATCGAGGGGCACGCCGCCACCTCGCCGCGCATCGCGCTGGCGGTCGCGGCCATGCTCGACGGCCGCCCCATGCCGCACGTTCCGGGCTCCGGGCAGGGAGGCGCCGGCGAGATCCTGGCGCTCTACCCGCTTTTCGCCGACCTGACCCGAAGCTTCGACCTCGAGGTCAAGGAGCGGGGCTCGCTCATCAACGGTTCGCCCTGTGCCGCGGCTCTCGCGGCCGATGCGGCGCTGGCGGCGCGGCGGCGCGTCAGGCTGGCCGAACAGGTCCTGGCGCTGTCGATCGAGGCCTTCCGGGCGCCGCTCGACCATTACGATGCCGCCCTCGACGAGCTCTGGGGCGACGAACACGAGGCGGCGGCGCTCCAGGGCCTGCGCGCCTACCTGGGCCCCGGCGAGGGCCGGCGCAATTACCAGGCGCCCGTGAGCTTCCGCATCGTTCCCCGCGTCCTGGGGCAGGCCCACCGGGCGCTCGCGGCCGTCGAGAAGGCCGCGACCGTGTCGTTGCGCTCCGCCTCGGACAACCCGGTCTACGTTCCGCCCGACGCCGCCTTCCCGCTGGGACGCTGCCTCAGCACAGGTGGCTACCACAATGGGATGGCGACGCCGGCGCTCGACGATCTCGCGGCCATCTGGGCCGATCTCTGCCTCATCTGCGACCGGCACGGCTCGAAACTGCTGAACGGCGCCGTGTCGAAGCTGCCGAACCTTTTGATGGTCGACCGGCACCCGAGCGACAGCGACGGCCACGGCAACGTCGGCTACATCCCCATGGCCATCACGGGCTACCTCGAACAGGCGAAGCTCGCGGCGCAGCGGACCTTCATCCCGGGGACCGAATCGGCCGGGTCCGGCCAGGACGATGTCGCCACGACGGCCTTCCTGGCCTGGAGCAAGGAAGCGAGCGCCGGGCGCTGCCTCGACGCGGCCCTCGCCATGCTGGCGGTGCTCGCGTCCCAGGCGCTCCACGTCACCGACCGCGACCCGCCATCGGCTTTGCGGCCCTTCGTCGAGGCCCTTCGGGACCTTTGCCCCCCGGTCGGCCAGGATCGTCTGCTCGGTCCGGAACTCGCCGCACTGACCTCGTGGTTCACCCGGCAGGTTTTCGACGGCAGGACGGCCGGCGATTGATCCACGATTGGATGGCTTTTACGACCCATAGCGGGTGTCGGCCAGCGTTCCCTGGATCGCACACCGGATTGCTTCGCCGCTCCACTGCTGAGCGAAATTGGCAGATGCGGGCGAGGCTGAAACCCGGCCGTCAATCGCTCTCGTAGCCGTAGATCTCGGGCAGGATGAAGATCGCGGCCAGGAGCCCGGCGAGCGGGAAGATCGCCACCATCAGGGTCGCGGTCGCCTGTCCGACGGCGGCGAAGAGCGACGGGAACAGGAAGATCGCCAGGAAGGACGGCAGTTTCACGAACATATAGGCGAAGCCGCTGGCGGTGCCGCGGTATTCGGGCTTGGCCACCACGGTCGGGATCGTCATGCAGTTGGACGCGTCCCAGTAATGGCCCCACAACATGGCGGCGGCCGCGAAGGGCAGGATGAAGGTCTTGCCGGTGTAGAGCGCGAAGGCCGCGACCAGCAGCGACGCCAGCACGATGGCGAAGCCCGCGATCGAGATGCCGCGCTGCCCGATCTTGGGCGTGAGCAGCGGCCCGACCCAGCCCGCGATCGCCGCCACGACGTAGAGCAGCATGGTGACGAGGTCGATCCCGAGGATCGACGACACGCCCACCATCACGAACAGCACCGGCAGATAGAACGCGAAGGTCGAGAACTCGCTGCCCTGGGCAAAACAGGCGATCCAGCCGTAAAGCGTGGCGCGCCAGCGGATCGGGTCCTTGCGGATGTCGGCGAGGAAGACGCTCGGGCGCGGCTTCGGCACGGCGACGTCCGCGTCGGGCAGCATATCGAGCGCATCGCCGTACATCTGCGACGAGACCTGCTTGGCCTCGCGGAAGCGCCCGTGGCGGATCAGCCAGACCGCGGTTTCGGGCAGGTCGTGACGCATGAGCAGGATCACCAGGGCCGGCAGCGCACCGAGGCCCAGCGTGATGCGCCACACGAGTTCGTGGTCGACCTCGGCGAGGAGGAACACCGCGATGACGGCCAGCGTCAGCACCTCGCCGACCGCGAACATGAACTGCCAGCGGTTGCCCATGACCTCGCGCTGCCCCTTGGGCATCGATTCCATGATGTAGGTGTAGCCGTTCGAGATATCGCTGCCGAGCGGCACGCCGAGCAGGAACCGCACGACGACGAGCCAGCCCACGCTCGTGACGAAAGCCTGGAGAAGCGCCAGGGCGATGAACAGCACCATCGTGGCCAGGAACATGACGCGGCGGCCGATCTTGTCCGACAACCACCCGCCGAGCAGCGCCCCGACCAGGGCTCCGCCCTGCGTGCCGGCCGCCGCGAGGCCGAGCAGCAACGGGTCGGGATGATACTGGTCCTTGATGAAGACCAGGACGAAGGCGATCGAGTAAAGGTCCCAGGCTTCGACCAGGATCGAGGACAGCATGAGCCAGCCGACCCGGTTGCCCTTCGGATTGTAATTCGTCACGAGGTGCCGGACCGCACCGTCCATGACCGATTTCTGCGGCATCGCCAGCGACACGCCGACCTCCCCTGGTGCATTGTCTCAGGTGCCGTCTTCAGCGGCACGCCGTCGACGTAAGGAGCCCGGGAACACCGGTGCGTGTCAAGGCAACGCAGCCTTCCGGATCGCGCGGCGGTCGCATTCGCCGGCGCGAACCTTACGGCCGGACCGCGGTCGTATCAGAGGGACCGGCATGGGCGGCCACATGCGCGAGCGCTTCGTCGACCGCCTCGGGTTCGAAGCTCGTGACATCGCAGTGGCGCAGACCAGGAGCCCCGACCGGACCAGCCCGGCCAGTCGTGCCGCGGCCTCGCGCGGGATGCATCCGTTGGCCGTGGATCGTGATGCCGACCCGCTTAAGCCCACTTGACGTTAGGGACGATAGGAACAAAACAGGAACGCAGTCGGGAGGACGCAATGGTGCAACGATCACGCGGCCGGGGCGATACCATCCCCCATGCGGCAGAGGTATTGGCCGCGATGGGAGCCTGCCGGAGAAGGCTGATCGACGCCCAATCGGAGGTCCGACCTTTCGGCACCGCTTATCACGCCCTCGCCATGGTGACGACGGCGATCGACTCCGCGGCGCGGTTCATCACCGGACAGCGGGACTTCTACGCGACGGGCGGATCCGCGGGACATTCTACGCCGCCACCGGGCGAGCGGTCGTGACCTCGACGTCCACGACGGCCGACGGGGCTATGAGGGACCGCGCGGTCCCGAATATCGCGAGCAGTTTTTCACGTCCCACTAACCAAGCTTCGCGAGACGAGACACGACCGCTATTCTGCCGGCAGCCATTCTGCCTTACGTAACGTTATCGCTGCAGACGGGGATCATGACTTGTACAAAGGTGATTTATGGCAGTGAACGGCAGCACCGCGCTTGTGGCCGATGTCGAGGCGACGCTCGACACCTTGGCAGCCAACGATGCGACGCAGTCGAATTGTATGTTTCAGCTTGCCCTCATGCTGGCCCGAATCGCTGTCGAACCGGTATCCGAGGGGTTCAAGGATGATACCGCGCAGGCCCTACTGGCATTGATCAGGGCCAAGCCGAAAAGCAATGTCCTCCGGATGTTCGGCGAAGGGCCCGCGTCCGAACCGCCGCCGGCGCTTCGGGTGGCCACCGCCTGAGACGTCTGCCATTGGCGTTCGCAGATCGGAACTGGCCGTTAAAGGTCGTTGATTGGATTGCCGCGCCATTCGGTGCGCCCCGCAGCGTCCTTACCGCACTGTAGTTTCGTCGAGGCGGTCTGCACGCCCTCTGCGGCCCCATCCCGGTGTCGCACGTTTTCAGTGCGCCGCGACGGCTCGCTCATCCCATCCCGGACCTTCGACCACTGCGGATCGTAAGCGCGACGCGCCTGCGGTGGGGAAGAAAAAGGGCCACCCCGAGGGGCGGCCCAAGTCTAGGGAGGAAACGCCCAAGATGGGCATGCGGCTCGAAAACCGCACTTATGTGTATACAAGAAGCTTGCCAGATCCGAAAACCTCCAGACCGACATGGCTGCATCCCGAACCCGTGAGGGATTGATGTGCTCGGCCGAGATGGCAGGTCGGTCCCGAGGCAGCCGGTGAGTAGAAAGTAAGCTGCAACCCTGCTCCGGTGTCGAAACACCACGTCATACCGGCGGGATGAATTCACCCTGACAGAAGCGGTCCGTCCTGTGCCGACCGCGGAACGCGGCCGTGTCGAAGAGCCCGCCCTGACCTTGTCGAGGAACGCTCCAGAGCCCTCCCGGCCGACACTGCGTGCGTCGACTCGGCCCTGCGGGCCGGCTCAGCATTGAGGGTCGGTGAGGGCATCACGATCGACGCGCAAGTGAGTCGATGAGGATGGGTAAGGACGTTCCGCCGATGGAACTGGATGTTTCATTGTGGGAAACGTTCCCACAAACAGCGGTTTTCAGGTTTCATTCATTCGCAAGACCCGACAGTGCGATGTCGGTCGGCGTCGTGCTTCCCCCAAGCACTCGCCGGCCGACAGGGGGCGGTACCCATCCGCCCGGCGAGTGCCGCCCCCAAGCACAATGGCGCAGGTCGCGGCGTCATGGAAGCGCTCGCGTCTCTCGGGTACGATCACGAAACGTGCTCCCGGTCCGGCCGCCCCTATTCGGCCTGCAGGGCCCAGAGCCGCGCGTAGAGTCCGTTGCGGCGGTGGACGAGGTCGTCGTGCGTCCCCACTTCGACGATCTCGCCCTTGATCAAGCCGATGATCCGGTCGCAGTTTCGTACGGCCGCGAGGCGATGCGCGATGATGATCACGGTCCGGCCCAGCGAGATGCGCTCCATGTTGTGCTGTATGATGCGCTCGCTCTCGTAATCGAGCGCACTGGTCGCCTCGTCGAGGATCAGGATCCGCGGGTCGGTGGCAAGAGCGCGGGCGATGGCGATCCGCTGGCGCTGTCCTCCGGACAGGTTCGCTCCTCGCTCCTCGATGGTTGTGTCGTAGCCTTGCGGCAGCCTGGTGATGAATTCGTCGGCACCGGCGAGCTTGGCCACGCGGATGACCCCGGATCGCGGCAGGCCGGGGTTGGCGAGGGCGATGTTCTCGTGGACCGTCTGGTTGAACAGGAAATTCTCCTGCAGCACAACGCCCAGTTGACGCCGTAGCCAGGTCGGGTCGGCCTGGGCGATGTCGACGCCGTCGACCAGGATTTCGCCGCCGCTCGGGGCATGGAAGCGTTGCACGAGCTTCGTCAGGGTCGACTTACCCGATCCGCTCGGACCGACGATGCCGATCACCTCTCCGGGCGCGATGTCGAGATCGATCCGGCGCAGCACTTCGGGCAGCTCGGGCCGGTAGCGGAACGAGACGTTGCGGAGCAGGATAGATCCCTGCGGGTCCGGCGACGCCTGCAACGCATGCGGTTGCCGTTCCACCGGTTCGTCGAAGATATCGGCCAGATGTCCCAGCGAGACCTGCACTTCCTGAAAGCTCTGGTAGAGCTGCGCGCTGCCGAGGATCGTCTTCGTCATGCGCTGCCCGATCATCGAAAAGGCGATGAGCCCACCGACCGTCATGGTACCGGCGATGACCTGCTGGGCTCCGAAGAACAGGATCAGGGCGGTCTGCAGGGTGGTGACGAACTGGATGAGCGTCTGGGTCACGGTTCCCAGCATCGTGCTGCGGAATCCCGCCTTGGCATAGGACGCGTGGCGGTCCTCCCACATCTTCTGGAAGCTGGGCTCGACCGCTGAGGCCTTGATGGTCTGAATGCCGACCACCGTCTCGACCAGGTGCTGCTGGGCCTTCGACCAGCGGAAGAACTTGTCCTTGAGCGACTTGCGGTACAGCGGCTTCATGAAGACGCTGATGGCGAAATAAACCGGCATGAGCAGCACGATCATCAGCGTCAGGCTCTTCGAATAGAGCATCAATACGCCGATGAAGAGGAAGACGAACAGGAGGTCGACCACGGAGGTCAGGCTCTGGTTGGTCAAGAAGCGTCTGACCGTGTCGAGTTCGCGGGCCCGTGTGACGATGACGCCGGTCGGGCGCCGCTCGAAGAAGGACGCCGTGAGGCGGATCAGGTGCGAAAAGAGCTTGGCGCCGAGCTCGGCGTCGATGCGGCTCGAGGTGTGGGTGAGCACATAGGACCGCAGATATTTCAGCAGTCCCGAGAAGACGGAGATCAACACCATGGCCGAGATGACGACGACGAGCGTCGAATAGCTCTTCGACACCAGGACCTTGTCGACGACGAGCTGGAACACGAGGGGCGTCGCGAGCCCGAGCAGATTGATGAGAAAGGACGTGAGAAGAATGTCGATGACCGGCCGTCGATAGCGTTTGATCGCAGGGAGGAACCAGGCGAGACCGAACTTCCGCTGTTCGGCTGCGACGACGGCGGTTTTGCTGATCAGGATCACATCGCGGTCGAGGCGCTGCAGCACCTCATCGAGCGGCACGTGGGTCTGCCGCCGGGTCACCGGATCGACGACACGGTGCACGCCGGGCTCGGTCTCCGCACCGAACACGGCCCAGGTCCCATCCTTGACCTTGATGATCGCCGGCACGGGGATGGACCTCAGCCGCTTCGCCGTCGGGTCGCGCAGGACACGCGCTTTGAGACCGATGGTGATCGCGGCACGGGCGAGGTCTTCGGCCGCCGGCGGTACTTCCCCGAGGCCCGACTGATGGCTCAACTGAGCCGGGGACGCCAGGATGCCATGGTGACCGGCAAGCTGCGCGACCGCGATGAATCCGCCGCCGAACAACGGGATCGCGTCCAGGTTGGCAAGGGGTACATTCAAGGCGATCGTTCCACTTCGGCGACCTGGGTCGTGTTCACCGTGGGCGTCAGGCAGGAGACCTGTCAACACTCCCGGGACGCGTGCGATCCCCCAACACCGCGGTCGCGCGCCGCTCCGCCCGTCGGGCACCCGGGTGGATCTTTCATCACGGCTGACGTGAGCGATGGCTGAACAGTCGCGTCGTTGCGCTTACATTACAACTCGCACCATGGTTCACCGCGGGACAATGAGATTGACGGAGACATTTCGGAAGCGCAATCATGATTGCTTTCAAGATAAGGAGTATTGCAATGCCGCAATTTGTAATCGAGCGGGAGATGCCGGGAGTCGGTAAACTCAGCAGCAACGAACTGCGGGAAGCGTCGCAGGGATCCTGCAACGTGATCCGCGAGCTTGGCCCGGACATTCAATGGGTGCACAGCTATGTCACGGACGAGAAGATCTACTGTATCTATCGCGCGCCGGATGCCGACCTGATCCGCAAGCATGCCGAAAAAGCAGGGTTTCCGGCCAACAGCGTGGCGCAGATCAAAGCCACCATCGACCCCACAACCGCTGAATCGACCGCCTAAGAGCCCTCCCGGGACAGGCGCTCCGTCTCTACATCTCGGGCGTGCGCCCGAGAGGGGTCGCTTCGTTGCTGCGCGCCTCGCAATGACGAGCGGTGAAGCTTTAGCGTTGACGGCGATCTGACACACTCTCAACGCGCGCGACGGCCTAGCGTGCGCTAGACAGCCTCGAGCGCGATCGCGATGCCCTGGCCGACACCGATGCACATCGTGGCAAGAGCACGGCGACGGCCGCCGTCGGCGAGATCGAGCGCCGCGGTCCCGGTGATGCGGGCGCCGGAAGCCCCGAGCGGATGGCCGAGCGCGATGGCGCCCCCGTGCGGGTTGACCCGCGGGTCATCGTCCGAGAGCCCCCAGCCGCGCAGCACCGCCAGGGCTTGAGCCGCAAAGGCTTCGTTGAGCTCGATCGTGTCGCAATCCGCGAGCCCGTGCCCGAGGCGGTCGAGCAGCTTCATCGTGGCCGGCAGCGGGCCGATCCCCATCAGGCGCGGCTCGACTCCCGCCGTCGCGGCGCCGAGTACGCGCGCCATGGGCTGCAGGTCGAAGCGGGCGACGGCCGCGTCCGAAGCGATCAGGAGAGCGGCCGCGCCATCGTTGATCCCCGACGCATTGCCGGCCGTCACCGTGCCGTCGCGGCGGAACGGCGTCGGCAGTTTGGCCAAGCTCTCGCGTGTCGTGCCGGCCCGAGGATGTTGGTCGGCTTCGACCAGCAGAGCCGCGCCGTTTCGTTGCGGGATCGCGACGGGCGTGATCTCGCGGCCGAGCCGGCCGCTGGTTTGCGCCGCCACGGCCTTGGCCTGGCTTCGGGCCGCGAAGGCATCCTGGTCGGCCCGGCTCACGCCATAGCGTTCCGCGACATTCTCGGCGGTCTCGGGCATCGAATCGATCCCGTAGCGCTGCTGCATCAGCGGGTTGACGAAGCGCCAGCCGATGGTCGTGTCGTGGATCTCCGCATGACGGGAAAAGCCGGTCTCGGCCTTGGGCATGACGAAGGGTGCGCGCGACATGCTCTCGACGCCGCCGGCGATCACGAGATCGGCCTCCCCGGTCCTGATCTGCCGCGCCGCGATGGCGACCGCGTCCATGCCGGAGCCGCAGAGCCGGTTCACCGTCGTGGCCGCGACGGAGACGGGGAGCCCGGCCAGCAAGGCCGCCATGCGACCGACGTTGCGGTTGTCTTCCCCCGCCTGGTTGGCACAGCCGAACACCACCTCGTCGATCGCCGCTCGATCAACCGTCGGAGTCCTGCCCAGCAGCGCCGCGATGGCCGTTGCTGCCAGATCGTCGGCGCGCACGGCCGCCAAGGCGCCGCCGAAACGGCCGATCGGGGTGCGGATATACTGAACGATATAGGCTTCGGACATGGCGCGTCCCTGTTCGCTCGACGGGCTTGTCAGGCGCCCGCCAGCATCTTGCCGAGCATGAAGCCCGATCCGGCCCCGACGCCGGCGCCGGGCCAGGTCGAAGCGCCGACGAGGTACAGGTTCCTGACCGGCGTCTTGTAGCGCGACCAGCCGAAGGCCGGGCGGAACATGAAGTTCTGATCGAGGTGGTGGCTGCCGCCCAGGCTGTCGCCGCCGATGAGATTGACGTTGTCGCGTTCGAGATCGGCCGGCGACAGCACCGCCCGGCCGAGGACCGAGCTCTTGAACCCCGGCGCGTAGCCCTCGATCAGCGCCTCGACCCGATCGGCGTAGCGCTCCTTGACGTCGTCCCAGTCGCCGGCCCCGATGTCGCCCGCGGCATCGCCACGGATCTCGGCCGGCAGCACGCGGACCTGGACCCACAGGATGTGACGCCCTTCGGGCGCGCGGTCGGGATCGAGGGCCGTCGGCTGGCCGACCACGAGCGCCGGCGCCGCGGGCAGCAATCCTGCACGGGCGTCGTCGTAGGTCCGGGCCATGGCCGCGAAATCGGGGGCGAGGTGCACATAGGCGAAGCGCCGGAGTGCCGCGCCCGCAGTCCAATCCGGCAAGCCGCTCAAGGCATAATGCACCATCATCGTGCCGGGGCCGGACTTGAAGCCGTCGAGTTTCTCGCGAAAGGCGGCGTGATCGTCACCTTTGACCAGGGTTCCGAACACGCGTTGCGGGTGCACGTTGGCGATCACGGCCCGCGTCGCCTCGACGGTCCGGCCGTCGCGGAGCTCGACGGCGCGCGCCTTGTTGCCCGCGCAGGACACGGCGTCGACCGTCGTGCCGAGGTGCACTTCGCCACCCTGCTCCTTCAAGGCACCGACGAGGCTCTTGATCACCGTGTCGGCCCCGCCCCGGCCCACCACCATGCCGAAGCTCTGGCAGGCCATCGATTCGAGGTAGGGGAACAGCGCGCCACCGGCCGCGTCCGGCGGGAAGTCGAGATGCAGGCCCCAGACCCCCATCATGGCCTTGAGCTTCGGGCTCTCGAAATGGCGGTCGAGGAAATCGCGCGGCGACGACAAGAGCAGCCGCGCCAGCGCGCCGACGCCGGGCATGCCCTTCGCCCGGTACAGGGCCCAGACGGCCTGCATCGCCTTGCGGGACGGCATCGGCGACCCGAGGACCGCGAAGATATGCGGGGCCTCGGCCGCGAAACCCGTGACCATGCTGCGCCACTCCGCGGCGTCGCGCGGCGAAACGGCAGCGATGCGGCCGGCCGTCATCTCGAGGTCCTGGCTGACGCCGAGCCAGGTGCCGTCGGGGAAGGCGGTCGCGAAGCTGTCGGGCGCGGGCACGAAGGCGAGGCCGTGCCGCAGCAGGAGCTCCTTGTGGGCGGCGAAGAAGGGCGAGCCCGCGAACAGGCTCATGTTCATGGCGTAGACGTCGTGGCGGAAGCCGGGCAGCGTGACTTCCGCGGTCCGGACCGCGCCGCCCGGCACCTCGGCCTTTTCGAACACGGCGACCTTCCACCCTTTGCTGGCGAGGTGGACCGCGGCCGCGAGGCCATTGTGGCCGGCCCCAACGACGATCGCGTCATAAGCCATGGTCGGTCGCTCCTTCCGCGTCTCCGGCCAGAGTATTTCCACCTGCATAGAATTTGTCCATGCGGTTGCGGGCGAGGGTCGGTGTCCCCCGTGACGGGTGGTCCGGAGATCCTCGAATCGTTCGGTTCCTCCCGGCGACGATCCGGGACAGACGGACGGGCTCCGCTCTCCCGGCAACCCTTGCGTTCCCATAGACCGGCCGTACCATGGCGGCGAGCGGAGGACGTGGCGTGGCGGACAGCGATTACATCGTGGTGGGCAGCGGCATCAACGGCCTGGTCTGCGCCGCCATGCTGGGGTTGAAGGGGCGCAAGGTCCTGCTCCTCGAACGCAACGACCGGATCGGCGGCTGTCTGCGCACGGAGGCCGTGACGGCGCCGGGGTTCGTGCACGACGTGATGGCGACGACCTTCGTGCTCTTCGTCACCTCGCCGGCCTATGCGGCACTCGGCCCGGAGCTCGAGAAGCGCGGCCTTGCCTTCGCGCAGTCCGAGGTCCCGACCGGCGTACTGCGCCCCGACGGCAGCCACCTCGTCCTGACCCGCTCCCGGGAGACCAACCGCGCCGCCTTCGAGGCCGCCGGAACGGGCGACGGCGCGGCCTTCGACCGCGAGATGGGCCTCTTCGGCGCCAATGCGGGCCTCGTCTTTTCCGTGCTCGGCGGACAGCTCTGGTCGAGGCCCATGCTGAAGATCTTGGCCGGGGAGCTCTGGCGGCGCGGGCCACGCGGCTTCGCGGCGTTCCTCGGCGAAGCCCTCGTGTCGGCCCGGGCGCATCTCGAAGGGCGCTACACGTCGGAGCTCGTGCGGGCGCTCTTCGCGCCCTGGGTGCTGCACACGGGCCTCGGCCCGGAGAGCGCCTATTCGGGCGAGATGGTCAAGGTGATCGGCTTCGCGCTCGAAGCCGCGGGTGCCCCTATCGTCAAGGGGGGCGTAGAGACCGCGCTCGATGCCTTCGCCCGCCTGATCCGTGACAAGGGCGGCAGCATCGAAACAGGCGCCGACGTGGTCACGGTCAGCAGAGACGCGAAAGGCAAGGCGACCGGCGTCGTGCTGGCCGACGGGCGAAGCCACACGGCGCAACGGGGTGTCGTCTGCTCGGTGTCGCCCGAACGCCTGTACCGCGGCCTGCTGGGCGGCACGGCGCTGCCGCCCGACATCGAAGACGGCCTCGGCCGTTACCGCTACGGCAAGGGCAACATGCAGATCCACTACGCGCTGGCGCACCCGCCGCGGGGGGGGGGGGGCCCGGAGCGCGGAATGGTCGCGCTGCTGCATCTCACGTCGGGGCTCGATGGCGTGTCGAAGGCCGCCAACGAGGCCGAACGCGGGGTGCTGCCGTCCGAACCCACGATCTGCGTCGGGCAGCCGACGGCTCTCGACCCGTCGCGGGCGCCGGACGGCAAGGCCGTCCTCTGGCTGCAGCTTCCCGAGGCGCCCCGCACCATCAAGGGCGACGCGGCAGGCGAGATCGCCCCCCCAGCCGATGGACGCTGGACCGAGACCATCCGGGACGCCTATGCAGACCGGGTCGAGAGGGTCCTCGCCCGCCACATCGACGGGTTCGCGGAGAGTATCCTGGCGCGCCGCGCCTATTCGCCGGCCGACCTCGAAGCGTTGAACGTCAACCTCGTGGGCGGAGACCCCTACGGCGGCTATTGCGGGGTCGACCAGTTCTTCCTGTGGCGACCCTTCAAGGGCACGGTCAACCATCGCACGCCGGTGCCGAACCTCTTTCACATCGGGGCCGCGACCCACCCTGGCCCGGGACTCGGCGGCGGCTCCGGTTTCCTGCTCGCGAAGTCGCTCTCGTGAGGGTGATCAGGCCTGCGCCGCCCCTGCCGGCCTCCGAGCCGGAGCCGGGACCGCCTCGGATCAAGGCGTCGCAGCGCCCGGCGGCTTTGGTGGCCTGGCCCGACGGCGACGAGCCGGCGATCACGTCGATCGGCGAGATCGGTCTCAACCATTTCGCCCCCTACCTGCTGAACCGGCTTTCGGCGCGATGGAACGGCGAGCTACAGGACCTGCTGAAGAGTCTCGATCTCAGCACCACCCAGTTCCGGGCCCTCGCGGTCCTCACCGTCGCGTCCGGCATCACGGTCAACGAACTCGCGGTCTTCGCCGTGACCGAACAATCCACCATGAGTCGAACGCTCGATGCGCTCGAAGAGCAGCAGTTGATCCGCCGCCGCCCCAAGCCCGGCGACATGCGGGTCCGGGAAGTTTTCATCACCGAGCAGGGACTGGCGCTCTTCACCCGGATCTGGCCCGCCATCTACGGGCTCTACGCCCGCTACTTCGACGGGGTCGACGAGGCCGAGTTCCGCGGCTTCATCGCGACGCTGCATAAAATCCTGCGCAACACCCGCGCCGGGGAGCGATGAGATGGATGCAGGCGCGGCCAGCCGCCTGGAGGACGGCTTCGCGGCCGACAACCTTCCCCCGAGGGCGCAGTGGCCGGACCTCATCGTCACGCGGCCGGAGTTCGGCCATCCGCCGCGGCTGAACTGCGCCGCGGACTTGCTCGACCGCTGGATCGAGAACCGAGATGGCGACCGCCCCTGTCTGATCGACCCGACCGGGACACTGACCTATGCCGCCCTGCAGGCTCGGGTGAACCGGATCTGCAACGTGCTGGTGAACAGGTTGGGCTTGAGGACCGGCAACCGGGTGCTGCTCCGGTCCGGCAACAGCGCAGCCATGGCGGCCTGCTATCTCGCGGTCCTCAAGGCGGGCGGGATCGTGGTCGCTACAATGCCGCTGCTGCGTGCCCGGGAGATCGCCTATCCGTTGAACAAGGCCCGTGTCGCGTTGGCGCTGTGCGACGCGACGCTGGCCGACGAGATGGAGCTTGCGCGGCCGCTCGCGCCGGACCTCGCGCGGGTGGTCTATTGGGGTGACGGTGGCCCGGAGTCGCTCGAAGCCCTAATGGCCGAGGAAAGTCCCGCGTTCACGGCCGCCGACACGGCCGCGGACGATGTATGCCTCATCGCCTTCACCTCGGGCACGACCGGCGTGCCCAAAGGCACGATGCATTTCCACCGCGACATGCTGATCATCTGCGACGGCTTCGCGGCCCAGATCGTCAAGCCGCGTCCGGAGGACCGCTTCATCGGGTCGGCCCCTTTCGGCTTCACGTTCGGGCTTGCGATGCTGCTGTTTCCGCTCCGCGTCGGGGCCGCGGCCATCCTGCCCGACAGGACCGGGCCGCACGATCTCGCGCAAGCGATCGCGCAGTTCGGCGCCACGGTCTGTTTTTCGGCACCGACCGCGTACCGGGCCATGCTGGAGCGGCTACCCGAGTACGACCTCACCTCGCTGCGACGCTGCATCTCGTCGGGCGAGGCGCTCGACCGCGCCACTTATGATCGTTGGCTCGACGCGACCGGGCTTCGGCTCATCAACGTGATCGGCGGCACGGAGATGCTGCACGCCTATATGGGCGCGGCCGACGACGACATCCGACCCGGCTCCACCGGCAAGCCTGTGCGGGGCTTCGAGGCAAAAATCGTGGACGCTGAAGGGCGGGACCTGCCGCCCAACACGCCCGGCCGCCTCGCCGTACGCGGCCCGCTCGGCTGCCGCTACCTCGCCGACCCGCGGCAGTCGAGCTATGTGCGGAACGGCTGGAACCTTCCCGGCGACATGTTCCTCGTCGATGAGGAGGGCTACTACTGGTATCAGGCGCGCTCGGACGACATGATCGTTTCGGCCGGCTATAACATCGCCGGGCCGGAGGTGGAGGCGGCGTTGCTGACCCATCCCGCGGTGGCGGAATGCGGGGTCGTGGCGGCGGCGGACGCCCATCGCGGCAGCATCGTCAAAGCCTATGTGGTTCTCCGGCCCGGCATCGCGCCGGACCCTGACCTCGTGAAAGTGCTCCAGGAGCATGTCAAGCGCGAGATCGCGCCTTACAAGTACCCGCGTGCCATTGCGTTCGTGGCCTCGCTGCCGAAGACCCCGTCCGGCAAGCTGCAGCGCTACGCGCTGCGCAACATGGGAGAGGACAAAGGCAGTCTCGTCGCCGGAAGGGATTGAGTTCTCTCCAACATGCGCCTCATCCTGGGCCGGCCGCGGATCCCGATCGTGCCCGTCAAAGCTCCGGCGCGGGCGTGGGTTTGATCATCCAGAGGGCCCACACCCCGTCGCAAGCGGACTCTCAGGCTCCTCGAGACCAAGCACTTTTGCCCTGCCCCGACCTCCCGGCGCCACTGCTACGGCACCCACTGCGGCGCCGTGAGGCGGCGCTTGCCGTCGACCGTCCTGGCGACGCCGGGGTCGGTCAGGCCCACCTTGTCCCAGAGCTGGCAGGTCACGGTCTTGTGCTTGCCATCGAGGCCTTCGCAATAATTCGTGAAACTGCAGCTGCGGATCTCGCCGCCGCGGCCCGACGCGAGCTTCAAGAACCAGTCGGGGTCGGCGAGGGTCTGGCGCGCCGATCCGACGATGTCGCACACGCCGTCGGCCAGCATACGTTCTGCCATCTCGAAACTGTGCACGCCGCCGCTGCAGACGACCGGCACCGACAACCCGTCGGCCCGGATGGCGGCGCGGATCGCCCGGGTGGGCTCGACGTTTCGACCGAACGGGCCCGTTGCGTCCGAGATCGCATGCGGCATGCATTCGTAGCCGCTGCGGCCCGTGTAGGGATAGGCGGCGCCGCCGATCCCGGGCTGCTTCGCATCGTCGAACTTGCCGCCGCGCGAGGTCGAGATGAAATCCATGCCGGCGCGGGCGAAGTCCCGGCCGAACGTGACCGCATCCGCAAGATCGCTGCCGCCCGCGATACATTCCTCGGCCAGGTAGCGACAGCCGACCGGCATGTCGGGCCCGACCGCAGCCCGGACAGCGCCAAAGACGTCGAGCGGCAGCCGGACCCGGTTCTCCCGCGAGCCGCCGTAGCCGTCACTCCGGCTGTTGGTCGCCGACAGGAACGACGCCATCGTATAGGCATGGGCGTAATGCAGCTCGACGCCATCGAAACCGGCCGCCTGCGCCCGAACGGCCGCGTCTGAAAACAGTCCGGGCAGGACCTGCGGCAGGTCGCGGATATGCGGGAGGTGCGTGTCGGTCACCCGCTCTCGCGCGCCGAACCGGAGCGCCTCCTGCTCGCGTTCTGCCAGGATGGCATCACATTCGCGGTCCGGCATGGCCGCTAAGGCGTCGCGAATAGCCGCGTCGTCGAGCCCCGCCAGAGCGGGTGCCTGCCGATGACGGTCGGTGATCGCGAGGAATTGCCTGAAATACTTCTGCGGATCGGGCCGGCGGCGGATGTTCAGGAAGTCGATCAGTTGGATCAGCAAGCGCGTCTGGCCGTCGCTTCCCTGCCGCACCGCCTCCGCCAGGCGCCGCAATCCGGGAATGAAGCGGTCATGCCCGATGCGCAGAAGCGGCCCGCTCGGCACGTCCCGCACGCCGGTCGCCTCGACGACGATCGCGCCGGGCCGCCCTTTCGCGAAGCGTGCGTACCATTCGCAGACGGCATCGGTGACGAAGCCGTCCTCGGTCGCCCGCCAGGGCACCATCGCGGGCACCCAGGTACGCTGCGTCAAGGTCACAGCGCCCACTCTGACCGGGGAGAACAGGCGCGACTTCGCCGCCGCCTCCCGCGTCGGGAGTTGTCCGAGTTGGGCCGCGTAGCGTAGGCGTTCGGGCGGTTTCCACATGCGCGACCTCAAAACTGGAGTAGGTCAAACCGGCGCAGGAGCTTGAGCCCTACAGTTCGTCAAGAGCTGCACGAGCCCTGCGCCACGACGCTTCTCGTCGATTTGGATGCCGTGCTCGTAAAAGTGCGCCTCGCGCATCGCGAGAACGCTCGACGAATACCAGACGACGGCATTTCCCTCCCGCCCGTCCGAGTCCAACGCGAAACGATTGAGCTGGCCGTCGATGGAGTATGTGAACGTCGTGTTTCCCCGGAAGCCCAGAGGCGAGGCGCTCTGCCAAACTCCGGGGTGTCGTCTGGCCGAAGGTCTTGCTCGACGGCGGGTCGGAAGATGGGAACTCCACCTTCTTCGTCTCGGAAGGGATCCGCTGCGTCGGTCATCGGCGTCTCGATGTTGTTTGCGGCTTTCCAAACTCCCAGACGACCGATCGAGGGTGTGTTAGCCGATCATGGTTGTCCTCCTGCCTTGCAGAACATACGGCAACATCAAGAAAAGGGACCGTGAACCACACCCTTCCTCGACAGCCTGCTCACTCAATATAAGCGCTGCGCATGGTGCGTAACGCCCCATCGAGCGCAATGCCTTGTTCATCGGCCAGCGCAGCCTCCTTCAGCCGGCGCAGCCAGGCCGCGCTCTCGACCCGGCCGGCCACGAACGGCACCTCGGCCAGCACGCGATCGAATTTCGAGAGTCCGCGGGCGTGGGTGTCGGAGTAGCCCTTGACCAGGCGGCGACACGCCAGGGCTTCGACGGCGAGGTCGTAGTCAAGCGGAACGGTGGCCGTGACGACGCTCAGCCAATGCGCCACGTGTTCCGTTTCGCGCGCGTGGCGGAGCGAGCCGCGACGCCATCTCCCGAGGGCCGCGACCGCGGACAGGCCGAGGAACCAGAGAACCGTTCCGGTGCGGACGCGGCGCCCGCGGTTGACCCACCGGTCGAGGACCGCCACGAGCCCTGGCCGCGCCGCGATGGCGCTTCCGATCCCGCGCGGCAAGGTGCCCAGCACCTCCTCCAGGCGCGGATGCATGAATTCGGTCATGTAGAGGAGTTGATCGGGTTTCGCCGCCACCTCGCGTCGGACGCGGTCGAACCGGCTCGCCCGCGTCTTCAGGTCGGCGACGCGGATCACGTCGTCGTAGCTCATCGCGACCGCGATGTACTTCGCGGCCTGGGCGGTGAGGGCGAAACCCTTGGCGGGGCCGCCGTACTGCCGGTCGAGCGCCAGGAGCGGCTCGAGCCGATCGAGATACTCGCCCGCATAGGCGACATCCTGGTAGTCGACCAGCCGCTCGATGCCCGCGCGGACCAGCATTCGGGCGGGTTCCGGCAGCGCGCGGATACGGTCGAGCACGGCATCGAGGGCGGGATGACCGGTGCGCTCCCCGCCTGGGGGAACCGTCTTCGCCTCGGGCTCGACATGGGTGACGTCCCGAGGCTTCTGTTGCGCCCGCGTGAAGGCGGCCTCGAAGCCTTTGAGGCTCGGCTCGGCCCCCTTGCCGCCCGCCCTGATCGCGGCCTCGTAGGCCTCGCGCGGGAAGGGCAGCACACCGGCACCCGCGAGGGCGCCGAACAGCGTGGCCGAGATCACCGTGCCGTTGCGCTCCGCCATGGTCTGCATGTCGAAGCTGACGATTGCCTTGGCCGCGACATCGCCCGCCGCGATCACGGCATCGGAATCGGCGATGCCGTTGCCCGGCCGTTCCTTCTCCTGCACCGCGAAGGAACGGTGGGTCGAGGCGATCACGGTCGTGAGGTCGGGCGTGACGAGGCCCCGCATGATGGAGCGTCCCGCCTCCATCCATTCCGCGGCCAGCACCACGTCGACGTCTCCCGGGGTCGGCATCAGGGCAAAGATCGGCCGCTTGCCGTTTCGCTCGGGGAGCATTTCGATGTAGTAGATCGTGGCCCCGGTGCGCTGCGCCACGCCCGGCACCGAGGTCGACTGGGCGGCCCAGCCCTGGGCTTCGGCGAGCGCCACGATCCAGTCCGCCAGCACGCCGCCGCCCTGGCCGCCCATCGCGAGGATCGCGATCGAGACCGGCCGGTCGGTGGAAAGCCGCCGAACCCCCGGCGCGTCGACGAGCGTCATGAGCGGGACGCCGAGACCGAGCCGCCGCGCCCGGCGATCGGCCCGAACGAAACGCGGCGGCTGTCGCGACGCCGCTGGAGCGTACCGATGATGCTGCCGCGCAGCCCCGCCAGGGCACGATCCCAGCCGGTCGGGTTCGAGATGATGTCGGCCCGGTAGAAGGACGGGCAAAGGACCGCGGCTTCGGCGACCTCGCCGCAATTGCCGCAGCCGACGCAGGTGTGGTCGATCGCTGCTACGGGATCGTCCCTCAGGAGGTCCGTGGTTTCCTTCACGGACAGCGACGGGCAGCCGGACAGTCGCATGCAGGCGTGGTCGCCCGTGCAGACGTCCTCGTCGACCCCGAACCGCTCGCGCACGACCCGTTTGCCATCCCTGATGGCCTTGGCGATCAACGGCCGGACGCGGCGCTGCTTGTTCAGCATGCATTCGGACGAGGCCACGATGATCTTGGGTCCCTTCGCGGAGGTGGTGAGCGCCTGCTTCAGCGTATCGCGCATCTTGGCCACGCTATAGGTACGGTCGATCTGGCGGACCCAGGTCGCGCCGATCCCCTTCACGGCGGCGACGATCGAATTCTTGGTGAGCCGGCGCGGGTTGTCGGCGCGCGACGACAGGATGTCCTGCCCGCCCGTGGCGGCCGAGTAGAAGTTGTCGACCACCAGGATCACGCCGTCCTGCTTGTTGAAGACCGCGTTGCCGATGCTGCTGGTCAGGCCGTTGTGCCAGAACCCGCCGTCGCCCATCACCGAGATCGGCCGCTTCTTGGCCGAAACGTTGAAGGCCGAAGCCGAGGCCGGGCCGAGCCCGTATCCCATGGTGGTCGCCCCGATGTTGAACGGCGGCAGGATGGAGAACAGGTGGCAGCCGATATCGGCCGACACGTGATGCGTCCCGAGCTCCTGCTCGACGAGCTTCATGGCCGCGAAGATCGGGCGCTCGGGGCAGCCGATGCAGAACCCGGCCGGACGCGGCGGCACCACTTCGGCCAGGCGCTTGACCCTGGGGTCGGCCAGCACGACGGCGGCGCTCGGCACGGGTGGCCGGTTACCGAGCAGCGCGGGGGCGTAGGTCTCGATGAAACGTTCGAGGCCTTTCACCAGCACGGGCGCCGTATATTCGCCGCCGAGCGGCAGCACGTCCTTGCCGCTCAGCCTGGTCCGGATGTCGCGGCGACGCAGAACCGTGTGGAGCGCCTGCTCGATATATTCGGGCTGGCCTTCCTCGACCATGATCACGGCCCTTTTGCCGAGACAGAAATCGACGACCTCGTCTTCGATCACCGGGTAGGTGACGTTCATCACATAGATGGGCACGAGCGTATCGCCATAGATGTCGGCAAGACCCAGGTATTGCAGGGCGCGCATCAGGTTGTTGTACATCCCGCCCTGGACGATGATGCCGATATCGCCGTCCTCGGGGCCGAAATGCTCGTTGAGCTTGCGGTCCTTGACAAAGGCGACGGCCGCGGGCCAGCGGGCCTCGAGCTTCTCCTTCTCCTGAACGTAGGCGGCGGGCGGCAGCACGATGCGGCTCAGGTCGCGCCGGGGGTTCTCGAGCGCGTCTTTCAACGTGAAGCTCGGACGCACGTTGTCCTTGGCGACGAACTGGCCATGGACGTGGCAGGTCCTGATGCGCACTTCGAGCATCACCGGCGTGTTCGAGGCCTCGGACAGTTCGAACCCGTCCTCGACGGCCTTGACCACGCTCTCGAGGTTGGGACGTGGATCGAGCAGCCACATCTGCGACTTCATCGCATAGGCGTGGCTGCGCTCCTGCATGATGGAGGAGCCCTCGCCGTAGTCCTCGCCGATGACGATGAGCGCGCCGCCCATCACGCCGCCGGACGACAGGTTGGACAGGGCGTCGGACGCGACATTCGTGCCCGCCGTCGACTTCCACGTCACGGCCCCGCGCAGCGGATAATGGACCGAGGCCGACAGCATGGCGGCCGCCGTGGCCTCGGAGGCCGAGGACTCGAAGTGGACACCGAGGTCGTCGAGCACGTCCTTGGCGTCGGCCAGCACGTCCATCAGATGCGAAATAGGCGAACCCTGGTAGCCGCCGACGTAGGACACACCGGACTGCAGGAGGGCCTTGGTGATGGCGAGGATGCCCTCGCCGCGGAAGATGTCGCCGGCACCGAGCTTCAGGTCTTCGACTTCGCGCGCAAACGATCGTTCGGCCATGCGATGTTCCTCGACGATGGGGGCGGGCGGGCCGCATGGCGCCGCGGCCGTCGAAGCCCAGGATGTCTCGAGATCTATGCAACGTCATAGAACCGGCATCCGATGTCAACGGCGGGGTGCTGCCTCCCTCACCACGCTGCGCGTGACGGACGACGCCGGTTGCAAAGCGCCACAGCACGTCGTGCCGCAAAGGCTCGCATTCGTCTGTTTCGCAAGCGTCGGCTGCCCTCAACATAGGCGGCCTACCCACTTGGCAGACCGACGCCAAACGCTTTAGACTTAAACCATTCCGGCGGCGCTGCCCGCGCTTGCGGTGGTCTCCAGTGGGGTGGTCCGATGCACGCCGTTTCACGCCGTCAAACCCTGGCGCTCGGCGCCGGCGCCTTTATCGCGAGCCTTCTGGCCGGGAGGCTGCCCGTGCAAGCGGCCGACGCGGGAACGCTGACGATCGCGTTCAATGTCAACGTGCCGTCCTTCGACCCGACCACCGGCCCATCGGCCGTCAACCCGACCATCCAGGCCGTCTACCGCTCGATCTTCGACCAGTTCGTCGGCCAGAAGCCGGACCTCTCCTTCGAGCCGGGCTTGCTCACGGCCTGGGGTTGGTCCGACGACAAGACCAAGGTCTGGATGGATGTTCGGCCGAACGTGACATGGCATGACGGATCGCCGTTCACGCCCGAGGACGTCGTGTGGTCCCTGACCCGCGCCGGCGATCCCAAAGGCGCCAACCCGATCTCGTTCGTCTGGTCCAAGATCGCCAATTTCAAGGTCGACGGCCAGCGCATCACGGCCGACGTCGTGTCCTTCGACCCGACGCTGTTCAAGTGGATGGCGTTCCTCACCGGCTACGTGCTGCCCAAGGCCTATTACGAGAAGGTCGGGGCCGACGGCTTCGAGCGGAAGCCGGTCGGCACCGGGCCCTATATGGTCGACGCCTACGAGGGAAATGCCTTCCTGCGCCTGAAGGCCAACCCGAACTATTGGGGCGGCAAGCCTCCCTTCGAGACCGTGGTGTTCAAGTTCGTGACCGATGCCACGAGCCGCGCCGCGGAGATCGAGAGCGGCTCCTCCGACATCACGCTCGAGATCCCCTACGAGGAATTCGACCGGCTCAAGGCCAAGCCGGGCCTCGCGGGCGCCGCGACGCCGATCTCCGACATCGGCATGATCTTCATCTCCAACACGTCGCCCGCGATGCTCGACAAGAACGTGCGCCTCGCCGCGATCCACGCGATCGACAAGGCGGCGATCATCAAGCGCCTGCTGCGCGGCTATGGGGTGCCGCTGTCGACGCTCGAAGCGCCGGAATACGCAGCCTTTGATCCCTCCATCACAGTGCCGTACGACCCGAAGCTCGCGGCCGAACTCCTGAAGAAGAGCGGCTATTCGCCCGAGAAGCCGGTCACGTTCACCATCCAGACGACCCGAGGCTTCAAGCCGAAGGACGACGAGATGATCCAGGCGATCGTCGGCATGTGGCGCAAGGTCGGCATCCAGGCCGAGATCGAAGTCTACGAGATCGCCAAGCATTACGAGCTGCGCGCCGCCCACAAGCTCGCCCCGATGGCGTTCTACAACTGGGGCAATGCGATCGGCGACCCGACCACGTCGACGGGCTTCGCCATGTTCGGCCCCTCGCCGCATTCCGCCTGGAAATCGGACGACCTCGACGCCATGATGCTGCCGCTCTGGGGCGAAAAGGACGAATCCAAGCGCATCGCCGGTTGGAAGGCCGTCGACAAGCATATCGCCGAGGAGGGCCTGGTGATCCCGTTGCTGCAATATGCGCAGCCGGTGATCTACAAGTCCTCGCTCAAGATCACGCCCAATGTTTCGGGCGCCCTTCAGCCGACGCTGGTCGCAACGGCCTAGGGCGCGTCATCTCCGGCGAAGGGACCGATGCCGGGTTCGGGTCTGCTGTTGGCGGACACAAGCGAGCTCGAACAAGCCAACAGTTCAAACGGGCTTGACGTAGCACGCCGCGGGAATGCGCGATCATGGCCACGGCCACCCTCCATCGGATCGCCATGATGATGGTGACGCTGTTCGGCGTGGCCGTCGTGGTCTTCGTTCTGCTGCGCGTTGCGCCGGGCGACCCCGTTGCCATGATGATCGCCCCCGGAGCGAGTGCGGCGGACGTCGCGGCGCTACGGGCTCGCTACGGGCTCGACGGATCGATGCTGCTGCAGTTCGGCATCTGGCTGAAGGCGCTGATCGGCGGCGACTTCGGCACATCGATCACGTTCAGGCGCAACGTCCTCGGCTTGATCGGCGGCCGGCTTCCCGCCACGCTGGAACTGGCCGCATCGGCGCTCGCGCTGGCCCTGGTGCTCGGCGGCGGGCTCGCCATTCTCGGCACGCTGAGCCGGCGTCGCCTCGGCGAGACCGCGATCGACGGCATCACGGGCCTGTTCCTGGCGATCCCGGACTTCGTCTGGGCGCTGGCGCTCGTGCTGCTGTTCGGGGTCGCGGTGCCCGTATTTCCGCTGACCGGGCGCATCGACCCTAGCCTCGGGACCGTGTTTCACACCCCGTTCTACCTGGCCGAGAGCGTGCTCACCGGCCGTTGGACGGCGGCGCGCGATGTCGCGGCGCATCTCGTCCTGCCGGTCCTGGCGCTGGCGCTGCCGCTGGCCGCCGTCGTGGCGCGGATGCTGAAAGGCGCGCTGGCCGAAGCCATGGTGCAGGACTACGTGCTGCTGGCTCGCGTCAAGGGCATGACGGACCTTCGGCTCGTGCTGCGCGAAGCCCTGCGCAACGCCGTGGGCCCGACGCTCGCGCTCACCGGCGTTCAGTTCACCTTCCTGCTCGGCGGCACCGTGATCGTCGAGCGGATCTTCGCCTTTCCGGGGATCGGCAACATGGCGATCGAGGCCGTGATCAACCGCGACCTCCCGCTGATCCAGGGCCTCGTCCTCGTCTTCGGCGCGCTCTTCATCCTGGTCAACCTCTTGGTGGACCTCGCCGTGGCGGCCCTTAATCCGCGGCTTCGGCATGGCTGACGCGGAGCTATCAACATCGGCACGGGTCGAGACCGACGAGCCGGCCCGTCGCCGTAGTCGCGCCGCCGTCACGCGCCTGCGCGACCCGAAGCTCCTGCTCGGCGGCGGCTTCGTCGTCCTGCTCGTGGCCATCGCGCTCCTCGCACCGCTCGTGGCGCCACACGACCCGTTGGAGCAGGACCTGATGGCCGCGACCCTGCCCCCGATCGGCTTCGCCGATGCCGACCCGAGCCACCTCCTCGGCACCGACGACCTCGGGCGGGACGTGCTGTCGCGTCTCGTCTTCGGCACACGCGTGGCCCTGACGGTCGCGGTCGTGGCGGCCGGCGCGGCAGCCGTCTTCGGCACGCTGCTGGGTCTTCTGGCCGGCTATTTCGGCGGCTGGGTCGACGCGCTCGTGTCCCGGCTCGTCGAGATCTGGATGGCGTTCCCGGCCGTCCTGCTCTCGATCCTGATCGTCGCGATCCTCGGCTCGGGCGTCGGCTCCGTGATCGTGGCCATCGCGATCATCGACTGGACCCGCTTCGCCCGGGTGATCCGGGCCGACACGATGGCGCAGGCAGAAGCCGATTACGTGACGGCCGCGCGCGCGGTCGGCTACGGCCGCTGGGCCATCCTGTTCCGCGAGATCCTGCCCAACGTCGTGCCGGCACTGATCGGGCTCGTGGCGCTCGAAATGGGCATCGCGGTCGTGGTCGAGGCCATCCTGTCCTTCGTGGGGCTTTCCGTGTCGACCGATACGCCGACGTGGGGCGGCATGATCGCCTCGGGCCGGCAGATCATCTACCAGGCCTGGTGGGTTTTCGCGGCACCGCTCGCGGCCGTGTTCCTGACCGTCCTCGCCTTCAACCAGCTGGGCGACGGCTTGCGCCGTGCCCTCGACCCCGTGATGCGCCGCTGATGGCCGCGCTGCTGTCGGTCGAACGGCTGTCCGCGGTGTCCGACCGCGACGGCGGCGCGCCCATCCTCCGCGACGTGTCGCTGTCGGTCGCGCCCGGCGAAGTGCACGGTCTCGTGGGCGAAAGCGGGGCCGGTAAATCGACGGTCGCCCGGGCCGTGCTCGGTCTCCTGCCGCGCACGGTGCGGGTCACGGCCGGCGCCATCATCCTCGACGGCACGGAACTGTTGACCCTGGACGAGCGGCGGCGTCGGCCGCTGATCGGTGCCGGCGTCGCTCTCATTCCGCAGGATCCGCTGACGGCGTTGAACCCGAGCCGGCGCGTCGAAGCGCAGCTGACGGACGGCTTGCGCATGTGGAAGGGCTGCTCGGCCGGAGAGGCGCGCCGCCATGCCCTGGCGCTCCTCGACGAAGTGCAGATGCGCGAGCCCGAGCGGGTGATGCGCTGCTACCCGCACGAACTGTCGGGCGGCATGCGGCAGCGCGTGCTCATCGCGGCTGCCTTCGCGCTCGAACCCAAACTCGTGATCGCCGACGAACCGACCACGGCGCTCGACGTGACGGTGCAAAAGCAGATCCTCCGTCTGATCCGCGACATGCAGCTGCGCCACGGGACCGGCGCGATCTTCGTGACGCACGACCTCGGCGTCGTGGCCCAGATCTGCAACCGGGCGACCCTGCTCTTCGGGGGACGCGTGATGGAACAGGGCACGGTCGAAGACCTGCTGCTTCGCCCAGGGCACCCCTATACGCGCGCGCTCGTCGCCGCGAGCCCTCGCTACGACCGTCCCGATGCCGGCTTGCAACCGGTGTCCGACGCCGTCCTCGCGGGCTGCCGGGCCGAGATCGCGTCCTTCGATCGGAGCCAGCATGGTTAGCGGCGATCGGCACCTCACGAGGTCCGACGCCGGGCCGGCCGCACGTGCCGCGCCGGGCGATCGGGGCGCGATGCCCGCGGCTCAGGGTGGGGAGCGGCAAGGCGCGTGCGCTGCTCGACCCTTGCTCGAAGCCCGTCATCTCAGCGTCGGCTATGGCGCAGGGCGGACCGCCAGACGGGTGGTCGAGGACGTCTCCCTGACGCTCGCGAGTCGAGAAGTCATCGGCATCGTGGGCGAGTCCGGTTCGGGCAAGACGACGCTCGGCCGGGCGCTCCTCGGCCTCGTCGCGGCCACGTCCGGCACGCTCGTCTTCGACGGCCAGGACATCACCAGGCTCGACGAAGAAGCCTGGCGGCCGCTGCGACGGCGCATGCAGATGATCTTCCAGGATCCGATGGCGTCGTTGAACCCGCGCCACACGATTCAGCGCATCCTCACGGGTCCGCTGTTGCTGCACGGCGTGGCCCGGAACGGGCGCGAGGCCGCCGCGGTGGCATCGGAGACGCTCGAGCGTGTGGGTCTGCCGCTCTCGGCCCTGATGCGCTACCCGCACGAACTCTCGGGCGGACAGCGCCAGCGCGTCGGCATCGCGCGGGCCGTGATGCTGAAACCCGATCTCCTGCTGGCCGACGAGATCGTGTCCGGCCTCGACGTCTCGACGCAGGCGCACGTGCTGCGGCTGATCGGCGACCTCGGCCGGGACATGGGGCTCGCCATGGTGTTCATCAGCCACGACCTGTCCGTGATCCGCGCGATCTGCGATCGCGTCCTCGTGCTGCAGAACGGCCAGGTGGCCGAAGAGGGCCGCTGCGATGCCGTCTTCGCGGACCCCCGCTCGGCCTATACGCGCAGCCTCATCGCCGCCATTCCCCTGCCCGTCCCCGATCCCGCCTGGCTCACCCGGGGATCGGAACGCGAGGGCTGAGGTTCGACCCGGGAAGGGGGCGCCCGAACCGACTGCAACGCCCCGCAGGAGTGTGTCACATGACGAGACTGGCTGGGTTGGCCGCGATGGCCGCGATGATGGTGGGAGCACTCGGTGCGGCGAAAGCCGACGGATTGCCGGGCATGCGGGGGCACGACCATACGGGCATCACCGTGCCCGACATGGATCAGGCCGTGCGTTTCTTCACGGACGTCCTGGGCTGCAAGGCGGCCATGAGCTTCGGGCCGTTCTCGGGCATGGGCGACGTGCTCAACATCAACCCGGAGGCCAGGATCGACAAGATCACCATGGTGCGCTGCGGTGCCGGCTCGAATATCGAACTCTTCCAGTATACGTCGCCCGACCAGAAGAACATGACGCCGAAGAACAGCGACATCGGCGGCATGCACATCGCCCTTTATGTCGACGACGTCCAGAAGGCGAAGGATTACCTCGACAGCCAGGGCGTCAAGACCTTCAAGGGGCCGATCGCGATCGGAGCGGGACCCGCGGCGGGCGAAACCATTCTCTACTTCGTCGCGCCCTGGGGCCTCCAGTTCGAAGCGATCAGCTATCCCAAAGGGCTCGGGTACGAGAAACAGGCCAACACGGTCCTGTGGAAGCCGACGGATCCGGCGAAATAGCAGCCGCACGCGCCTTGGTCATGGACGTCGTTGCGAGCGCGACGCGAAGCAAGTCGCAATGACGGATCAACGCGAGCGGGACCATGGCGCTCCGGCGCGGTGCTGCCTCGGGACAGCAGCGGAGCCGCCCCGCAACGGTCCCGGTAGGCTTCGAGCGCATCTTGGATGTCGGACGGGATGGGACAGGCGGCCAGCGTCGCGCGCGTCGTGCTCACCGTCACCAGGCGGCCTCGACCGACTGCGACGCCTTGCTTCGGGATCGGGCGGATCAGGGTGTCGGACGAGCGCCCGATCCGAACCACGATCGGCACAACGCGAGCGATTGACGAATCCGTCGGGAGGCGGGATAATTTATTTTGAACTTAAAGTATGTGGCGGCGCGGCGGGTGGCTGAACTTCGGGCATGCGTGACGGGTGGAAGCCGCGGCATCGGGCGAGCGATCGCGGCGTCGCTGACGGCGGCCGGCTATGATGTCACGATCCTCGGACGGACGCAGGAGACGCTCGACGCCGCGGTGGCGGCCGGCGCTGCCCGGATCGGCATCGCGCACGATGTCGTCGAGACCGAGCGGTTGAAGGCGATCGTGGCGGACGGCCGGTTCGACATCCTGGTCAACAATGCCGGCGGCGTCGACACCGGCCCGTTCTCCGGGACGGGTGCGGACGTGTTCCGGCGTCTGTTCGAGCTCAATGTCGTGAGCGCCGTGGAGGCGACACGCGCCGCCCTGCCCCACATGATCGCCCGCGGCTCGGGGCGGGTGATCAACATCGCGTCGACGGCCGGCCTCAAGGGCTACGCTTACGTGTCGGCCTATGTGACCGCCAAACATGCCCTGGTCGGCCTCACCAAGGCCCTCGCGGTCGAACTCGCCAGGACGGGGGTGACCGCCAACGCCATCTGCCCGGGTTATACGGATACGGACCTCGTCGCAGCGGGCGTCGCCACCGTGATGCAGCGGACGCAGCGAAGCGACGAGGACGCGCGCGCCCATTTCGCAGCGTCCAATCCGATGGGACGCCTGATGCAGCCCGAAGAGGTGGCCGAGGCCGCGGTCTGGCTCGCCCACCCGCGGTCCGGCGGCGTTACGGGCCAATGCGTCGCAGTGGCCGGAGGCGAGGTGTGACGCCGTCGTCGAGCGAAGCCGGCTGGATCGACGCCGAAACCAAAGTCGCCGAAGCACCCGCGGACCATCGCGCCGAACTCCGGTTGTGGCTCAGGCTCCTGACCTGCACGACCCTGATCGAGACCACGATCCGGCGGAAGCTGCAGACCGCCTTCGATTTCACGCTGCCCCGCTTCGACCTTCTGGCGCAGCTCGACAAGGCCGCGGACGGGCTGGTGCTTGGAGAGGTCTCGAAGCGCCTCATGGTGTCGGCCGGCAACGTCACCGCCATCGTCGACCGACTGATCGCCAACGGCCATATCACGCGGACTCCCGCCCCTCACGACCGGCGCGTCCAGATCATCCGGATGACGCCCGAAGGGCGCACGGCGTTCCAAGCCATGGCGCGGCAGCACGGCGACTGGATCGGCGCGATGTTCGACGACCTCAGCGCCAAGGACATGGAAGCCCTCATGGGATTGCTGGCCAAGCTGAAATCGTCGGTACGGCGCAACCTGTCGGAGGAGACGGCATCGTGACGACGACAGAACCCCGCGCCACCGTGCCGCCGCTCACGGCCTACGCACCCGCGCATGTGGCGCTCGCCGTCGAGCGCGGCATCGCCACGCTCACGCTGAACCGGCCCGAACGAAAGAACCCGTTGACCTTCGACTCCTACGCGGAACTCGTCGGCATCTTCCGGGCCGCCAGGTCGGACGAGTCCGTGAAGGTCTTCGTGCTTTCCGGAGCGGGCGGCAACTTCTCATCGGGCGGCGACGTGTTCGAGATCATCGGCCCGTTGGTGGCCATGAAGACCAAGGACCTGTTGCGGTTCACCGCAATGACGGGCGACCTCGTCAAGGCGATGCGGGCCTGCCCGCAGCCGGTTATCGCGGCGGTCGACGGCGTCTGCGCGGGCGCGGGCGCCATCATGGCCATGGCGTCGGACATGCGTCTCGCAACTCCCGCGGCCAAGGTCGCGTTCCTGTTCAACCGTGTCGGGCTCGCGGGTTGCGACATGGGGGCCTGCGCGATCCTGCCCCGCCTGATCGGCCAGGGCCGCGCGAGCGAACTGCTCTACACGGGCCGCTCTCTGTCCGGCGCGGAAGGCGAACGCTGGGGCTTCTTCAACCGGTTGGTCGAGGCATCCGATCTCATGGCGGCGGCACACGACCTCGCCCGCAGCATCGCGGAAGGGCCGACCTTTGCGACCGGGCTGACCAAGCGCATGCTTCATATGGAATGGGCCATGGGCGTCGACGACGCCATCGAGGCCGAGGCCGTGGCGCAGGCGCTGTGCATGAAAACCGAGGATTTCGGCCGCGCCTATCGGGCCTTTGCCGGCAAGACGAAGCCCGTGTTCCAGGGTGACTGACCCATGCCCGACCTCAGTTTCCTGTCCTGGCCGTTCTTCGGTGCCGCGCATGCGGACCTCCGCGAAGCCGCGGCCCGCTTCGCGGCCGACCGCGTGGCGCCGCTCGTCGACCACCACGACGTCGATCGCAGCTGCCGCCGGCTCGTAGCGGCGCTGGGCGACGCCGGTCTGACCCGCCACGCCGTGACGGCGCCGTACGGTGGTCTCGCGGAACGCCTCGACGTACGGTCGCTCTGCCTCATCCGCGAGACGCTCGCCTATGCGTCCGGCCTCGCGGATTTCGCCTTCGCCATGCAGGGCCTCGGGTCCGGCCCGATCACGCTCTTCGGTACGCACGAGCAGAAGCGGCGCTGGCTCCCCGACGTCGCGACCGGACGGGCGGTCGCGGCCTTCGCCCTGTCGGAGCCGGAGGCGGGTTCGGATTTAGCGGCGCTGGCCTGCGCGGCCGAACCCGATGGGCCCGATCACGTTCGCCTCAGGGGCGAGAAGACCTGGATCTCCAACGGCGGGATCGCGGACCGCTACGTGGTGTTCTGCCGAACCGGCGAGGCTCTCGGCGTCAAGGGCCTGTCGGCTTTCGTCGTCGAGGCGGGCGTGCCGGGTTTCGCGATCGTCGAACGGCTCGACACGATCGCGCCACATCCCCTGGCCCGTCTCCGCTTCGACGATTGCCGCCTCCCCGTTTCGCAGCGCATCGGCGCTCCGGGCGAGGGCTTCAAGATCGCAATGGCGACCCTCGACGTTTTCCGCTCGACCGTTGGGGCAGCGGCGCTCGGGCTGGGCCGGCGGGCTCTCGACGAGACGCTCGACCGCGTGACGACACGGCGCCTCTACGGCGGCGCGATGGCCTATATGCCGGCCGTCCAGGGCCACCTGGCCGACATGGCGCTCGACATCGACACCGCCGCGCTGACCGTCTACCGCGCGGCCTGGGCCAAGGACAACGGAGCCGCCCGCATCAGCCGCGAAGCCTCGATGGCCAAGCTGCAAGGCACCGAGGCGGCGAGCCGGGTCATCGATACCGCGGTTCAGCTGCATGGCGGCGACGGCGTCCGCCAGGGATCGAAGGTCGAGGAACTCTACCGCGAAGTGCGGGCGCTCCGCATCTACGAGGGCGCGACCGACGTGCAGAAGGTTATCATTGCGCGCCAGACCATGGCCGACCACGCGGCCCGCAAGGACGCGGGTCGCGTATGACCGGAACCGTCGTAACGCTCGACCGCCACGCCGACATCGCGATCCTCACGATCGACAATCCACCCGTCAACGCGACCGGGCAGGCGGTCCGGGCGGGCCTTGTCCGGGCCGCCGACGCGATCGCGGCCGACCCGGAGATCCGCGGTGTCGTGCTGGTCTGTGCCGGGCGGACCTTCGTGGCCGGGGCCGAAGTCACCGAGTTCGGCCAAGCGCCCGCGGCGCCGTCGCTCCGCGACGTCATCGCGGCAATCGATGGGCTCGCGAAGCCGGTGGTCGCGGTTCTGCACGGCACGGCGCTCGGTGGGGGGCTCGAACTCGCCCTCGGCTGCCACTACCGCCTGATCGATCCGCTGGGCGCCGTCGGGCTGCCGGAAGTCACCCTCGGCATCATCCCGGGCGCGGGCGGTACGCAGCGCCTCCCACGTCTCATCGGCATCGCGCCGGCGCTCGACCTGATCACCACGGGCCGCCGCGTGGCCGCGGCGGAAGCGCTGCGGCTCGGCATCGTGGACGCGGTCACCAGCGGGGATCGGCTGGCCTTTGCCCTCGCGTTCCTCCGCGAGCGGCTCGCGAGCCCTCTCGGCGGCCTGTCGAATCGACCCCTGCCATGGCCGGAGCCCGTCGCCATCGCGACGGCTCGTGCGGCGGTGGCCAGGACGTTTCCCGGCCAAGGCGCGCCGGTCCGGGCCATCGATGTCGTGACGGGCAGCGCCGGGCTCGGTTTCGAAGCCGGGCTCGCGCTCGAACGCGCGGTCTTCGAGGAGCTCCGCGGCTCGGCGCAGGCGACGGCGCTGCGGCACATCTTTTTCGCCGAACGGGGGACCGCGAAGGTTCCGGGCCTCGGATCCTCGCGCCCGCTCGAACGGATCGGCATCGTCGGCGGCGGCACCATGGGGGCCGGCATTGCGGCGGCCTGCCTCCTCGCAGGCTTGCGGGTCGCGCTTATCGAGCGCGACGAGGCATCCCTGGTGGCCGGGCGCGACCGTCTCGCCCACCTGCTCGCCGAAGCCGAGAGGCGGGGCAAGCTCTCCGCCGACCTGCACGCCGACATCGTCGCCGAACGCCTCGTGACCGCGGTGGACATGGCGGCCTTGGCCGAGGCCGACCTCATCATCGAAGCGGTGTTCGAGTCGATGGCGGTGAAGCAGGACGTGTTTCGGGCGCTCGACCGCGTCGCCAAGCCCGGCGCGGTTCTCGCCACCAACACGTCCTACCTCGACGTCGCCGCGATCGCGGCCGTGACGGCCCGGCCGGCCGACGTGATCGGCCTGCATTTCTTTTCCCCCGCTCACGTCATGAAACTGCTGGAGATTGTGGTACCGACGACCGCCGGGGCCGATGCGGTCGCGACCGGCTTCGCCCTGGCGAAGCGGCTCGGCAAGCTCGGGGTCTGGGCCGGCAACGCCGAGGGCTTCATCGGCAACCGCGTCCTCTCGGCCTATCGTCGCGCGGCCGAGCAGATGGTCGAGGACGGGGCCTCGCCCTACGATGTGGACGCGGCCTTCATCGACTTCGGTTTTCCCATCGGACTCTATGCCATGCAGGACATGGCCGGCCTGGATATCGGCTGGGCCACCCGCAAACGCCTCGCCCCGACCCGCGATCCCGCCGAGCGCTATGTCGCGATCTCGGACCGTATCTGCGAGCGAGGCTGGTTCGGGCGCAAGACCGGCCGCGGCTATTACATTTACGAGAACAAATCCGTCGCGCCGAATCCGGAGGTGGCGGGCATCGTGGCCGACGAACGGCGTGCCAAGGGCACCGCAACGCGGAGCTTCTCCAGTGCCGAAATCCAGGAGCGCATCCTCGTCGCCGCCGTGAACGAGGGGGCGAAGATCCTCGACGCCGGCATCGCGCTCCGGGCCGGCGACATCGACGTCGTGATGGTCAACGGCTACGGGTTCCCGCGCTGGCGCGGCGGCCCCATGCAGGCCGCGAACGCCGCAGGGCTGTCCTGGATCGGGGCCCGCCTCGCAGCGCTCGAGAACGGCGATCCCCTCTGGAGGGTCGCCCCGCTCATCGCGCGCCTCGCTTCGGAGGGAGGGTCGTTCTGACCACAACGTCTGAAAGTTCTCACCCGCCTCCATGCTGAGCCGGCCTGCAGGGCCGTGTCGAAGCACGCGGGGCCGGTCGCGAGAACCCTGGAGCATCCTTCGACACGACCGCGTTCCGCGGTCGGCTCAGGATGAGGCGTGTAGACCACGAGTCAGTATCGTCCGTCGTTGTTATGGGACAGTTTTTTCGATGCCGCCTAGCTCGGGATTTGACCTATATCGCTAGTCTTGCCACTCACATCGAAAATGTTGACATCCTCCTCAGCTCGAAGCGACCCCATTATCGCGGAAGGACCGCAGTCGCCTCGATCTCGAGTTTCGCCGCCGGCTCGACCAATCGCACCACCTGCACGGCCGCCATTGCCGGGAAGTTCCGGCCGAAGACGGCGCGGTAGGCGGTTCCGAGGTCGCGGGGCGACGCCAGGTACTCGTCCATGTCGGTCACGTACCAGGTCAGCCGGACGAGATGCTCCGGGCCGGCGCCGGCCTCGGCCAGGATGGCCGC
>CAXUOD010000004.1:0-62839 GCA_964252585.1 uncultured Lichenihabitans sp.
CTTTTTTCCCAGCCGGCGGAAGGTCGGCGAATCGCGGCAAACCCGGGCTCAAGCTGAACGGATCGATTGTGCCGATACCTCGCTTCAGAGGTATTCCAGGCTGTGCGAGCGCGGCTTTGATAGCTTGCTCATCGGTTACGACACGAGCCGACCCGTCGGCGAACATGTTGAGGTGGATGCCCCAGGCACGAAGGGCGGCTGCCTGGCTCGGGGCGGCCACGATCAGGTCGTAAAAGCCAATCTGGGCTTGGTACACCTTCATTGTGCGAGGCATGCGGAACTCAACACGCTCGGCGTCTGGCGGTCAATGTAGCCCTTCCGGACAGGTTTTTCGGGCGTGCCACATTCTGGCGCCGTCAGCCCTCTTCTCGGAATCAAAGATGCTATTTGGCACGATGCGCCTCGCCATTGGTGCGGGCGACAGGCTAAAAAGGTCAATCCGATCAGTGGGCCGTTTTTCGCCCGCACCTTTGTGCAAACCCTTGATTTGGCTAACACAATGGTACATCTCTTGGCCGCACCAGGCGAATTCAGCGAAGTCGACCGTACGGGTGGTCCGGACCACGAGATATCCGGCTGCTCGCTCAGCGGGTCACGGCCGACCGGTACAGTTGCAGCATCTTGGCGCGCGAACTCCAGACCGGGCGACGTTCCCGAATCATCTTTTCGCGTTTCAGGGCCTCTGGATTGTGGGTCCACACCAGAGCGCTGATCAGGATGTTCTCGAACGCGTCGTGCGCCAGGACCCGCATGGTCTTGGCACCTTCGTCCACGTCTTCGTACCCGAGGCGATGAATGATGCGCGACACGCTTTCGTTCGAGCATCCAAGTCCCACGAAATTGACCTTCGCGCGGCAGGCCTGGGCCGGTGAAAGCCGTGGGTCGTGCACCATGGCATGCGCCAGGAGGCCGAGGGAAAAGCGGAGGCGGGTCGACACTTGCTGGGCCCAGGCCAGATTGGCTCCGCCCTTGGGCATGGGTGGGATCCGTTCGTTCCAACAATGGACATCGGCGATCGGATCATCGGGCGCGATGTCCGTGCCGTCCGACAATCGAACCGTTCGGCCTGCCGGTATGATGGCGACGCGCAGGATGCATCTGTCGTCGTCACTGAACGGCGCGACGCCGTTTTGGTGACTGAGGTACCCGTCGAAGGCGCTGATGGCGCGACGCAGAACAAGGGTTGCAGGCTTGGACCTTGGGAGGGGACCTGTCGTCAGAGCCATAGACAATAATCCCCATGACGCCGTGGTCGCACGCTCTCACACGGCCGGCGGCCTTCCGGGTAAGAACTCTCGACATGCGCCACCCCGTTCCTGGCTGCGGCAACTTGCCAACGTTCTCTTGCATATCGCGACGTGATCCCCGACGCGCTGCTTTCCATGTTCTTGCGGCGCTCGTACGTCGTTCGGCGACCGTCTGATTGGTCTTTTAGGCTGGTTCGTCCGCACGACCCCATGAACCTAAATGCAGCGTACGGCGTTAGCACGCGAATGATCCAAAACTTCACCCGCTGACCTCGGTCGGCGGGTTTTCTTTGGGGGCCGCCTTCGTCGGTGAGGCCTGAAGGCGTTCCTGGTTCGTCGAACGGCAACGGATACACGGATCCGATTAAACCGACCCTGCGAGATCCACGGCCTCGACGGCAGCGATGGCAAAGCCACACGACAGCATCATGCCGACGCGGTGGTGCCATCCCGCTCCCAAGGCGATCCCACCGCGCCATGCAGGAAGTAATCGCTCAGCAGAAGAGCTTTCGATCGGACCTGGTCATCGAGACTTGCTACGTCGCCCTCGATCTTGAAGGCGGCCCTCCTTGCCGTATGTTTGCACATACCCCAGAGCATCGATTGAATATCGACCGCGTTTTCCCCGCGGATCGTCTTGGTCCTGAGCAACACTTCGAAGAACGTCAACATCTCCCTGTAGACTTCTTCAAGCAGCAGCATATGCTTTTTGCCGCCTGATCGTTCGATATGCTCCATGTAAAAATCCAGCAAATGCCCTTCTTGAAAATTGAATTTGACGAAAAGAAATATGAGATCGTTGAGACGCTCGATCAACGGCCGGTTCGAACCGATGATGGAACGAACGTCTGCGACATAGATCTCGATCACGGGACGGGCCGCGGCTTCGAAAAGATTCGAGCGATCCGGGAAATAGTAACTGATCAGGGCGGGAGTAACGCCTGCGTATCTGGCAATCTCGTTCCGCTGCAGATCGGCTCGAGGTCTTTCTCGCATCGCGAGGCGGGTTTTCTCGAGGATCACGGTACGGCCGATCTCTTCATCCCTGACCGGTCTTCCCGCCGTTCGTGGCTGAGCAGTCATTCTCCACCTAATGAGAGTCGTAATCAGCAATGGTGTTCAGAAAGCCATTAGCCCTCGTTTGAGTTCGAATTATTGCCAAATTAAATTGGCAGCCCTTAGTTGGAGCGCGTTAACTCCTGCAAGGTTGCAGGCTCGCTTCATTCGTTGATAGCAGTTTCAGTTTAGAATATAGGCTTCATTTCAATATTACACTACCCGGAATAGCATGCTTTTGGCGGGTTGCTTGGAAAGCCATGTCAGGGCTGATACTGATCCCCCCAACCGGAGAGGCCGTCGAAGATGTCGAGATCCGGCGCGGAGCGAGCGCCCCGGCTCCGAACGCCGTCGTCGACCTCGGGCTGGATTTGACGATTCCCCCTCGATCCGGCTATGCGCTGCCGGACGTCGCCGCCGGCATTGTGCTTCCATGGCCCACGCCGCCGGACATGACGTCCCGGCGAGGCCGCAATGAAGAAGATCGTCACCATCGGGGAGATCGTCGTCGAGATCATGGCGACGGAGCGCGGCGACGGCTTCCTCGAACCCTTGAGCCTCGTCGGCCCTTTCCCCTCGGGCGCGCCGGCCATTTTCATCGATCAAGTCGGCAAGCTCGGTCAGCCCTGCGGTATGATCGGCCGTGTCGGCAACGACGATTTCGGCCGGTTGAACCTGCGACGGCTCGAAAGGGACGGCGTCGACGTCTCGGCCATTGCCGTGGACCCCGAGGCCGCCACCGGCAGCGCCTTCGTGCGCTACCGGCGCGACGGAGCCCGCGATTTCGTGTTCAACATCAAACATAGCGCCAATGGCGGGATCGCGATCGACGCCGCCGCTCGACGGATGATCGAAGGCGCCGATCACCTCCATGTCATGGGTTCCTCGCTGTTTTCCCCGGGCCTGGTGGCTGCCACCGAGGACGCGGCAGCAAGCGTGAAGAGCAAGGGCGGGTCCGTGTCGTTCGATCCCAACATCCGCCACGAGATGCTCGACCTGCCCGGCATGCGCCAGGCTCTTTCCACCATGTTGCAGCATTGCGATCTCTTCATGCCGAGCGGTGAGGAACTGCACCTCGTCTCGCGAGCCGTCATCGAGGCCGATGCCGTGGCGGAAGTGTTGGCCGGGGGTGTGAGAGCCGTCGTGGTCAAGCGCGGCGCCGAGGGAGCCGACTATCACGACGCCTCCGGAACCGTTCGGCAGACGGCTTTCCCGGTCGTGGAGATCGATCCGACCGGGGCCGGCGATTGTTTCGGCGCCACCTTCGTGACCTGCTGGCTTCGTGGCACGCCGCCTCGCGATGCCCTTCGCTACGCGGCCGCTAGCGGTGCGCTCGCGGTGTCGCGGCAGGGTCCCATGGAGGGTGCCTCGACTTTCGCCGAGCTTGATGCCCTGATCGCCTCAGGAGGGCAGACCTCATGATTCCCCTGGCCATCGCGGAGCTTGCCGCCCTCCACCACGCCGGTACGCGCGTCGGCATCACGTCGGTCTGCACGGCGCACCCGCTCGCCATCGAAGCCGCCCTGCTGCAGGGCATGGCCGACGGGTCTCCGGTTCTGATCGAGGCGACCTGCAACCAGGTCAACCAGGAGGGCGGCTACACCGGCATGACGCCGGCGGGCTTCCGTGACGTCGTGATCGGCATCGCGGGGCAGGTCGGTTTCGACACCAGCCGGCTGATCCTTGGCGGCGACCATCTCGGCCCCAACCCCTGGAAGGCGTTGCCGGCCGAAGAGGCGCTGCGCAAGGCCGAGATCATGATCGACGCCTTCGCGCGTGCCGGCTTCACCAAGCTTCATCTCGACACCAGCATGGGGTGTCGCGGCGAGGCAGCGGCCTTGCCCGACGAGGTGACGGCCCGTCGCGCGGCCCGCCTCGCGGGCGTCGCCGAAACAGCCGCAGCGGCAGCGGGCGGAGGTCGGCCGAGCTATATCGTCGGCACGGAAGTGCCGGTGCCCGGGGGTGCCACGGAGGCGCTCGATCACCTGCAGGTGACCCGGCCCGAGGCGGCCCTGCGCACCATCGAGGTCCATCGCGCCGCCTTTTCGGCCGCCGGGCTCGACGACGCCTTCTCTCGCGCCATCGGTGTCGTGGTGCAGCCCGGCGTCGAGTTCGGCCATGCCGAGGTGATCCCCTACCGGCCGGAGCGAGCCCGGAGTCTCGCGGCTGTGCTGCAGCGGATGCCCGACTTCGTCTTCGAGGCGCATTCGACCGATTTCCAGACCGCCGCGGCTCTGACGGCCCTGGTCGACGATGGGTTCGCGATCCTCAAGGTCGGCCCGGGCATCACCTTCGCGCTGCGCGAGACGCTCTACGGCCTCGACCATGTCGCCGACATCCTCGACCCACAGCCCCTCCCGACCGCACTCCGCAACGCGATGGAACGGCTGATGCAGCGCGAGCCCGGCCATTGGCGCCGGTACTACGAGGGCGAAGGCGCCGCGCTCTTCGCCCAGCGTCATTTCAGCTACAGCGATCGGATCCGGTATTATTGGCCTCACGTCGACGCTCGCGCTGCCGTCGCGGCCCTCTTGGCGCGGCTCGACGGCCGTGCCATCCCCGAGACCCTGATCAGCCAGTACCTGCCGCGTCTCGCGGCCGGGGTCCGGGACGGCACGATACGCCTGGCGCCCCGCGACCTGCTCATCGCCGGCTGCCGAACGGCGCTGGACCCCTATAGTGCGGCCTGCGCCGGCCGATGATCGGCCGACCTTGCTGCGGCGTCGGATCCGACCCATGAACAGGCCGAGACAACGGGCATTCGTCGAGGCGGCGCCGCTTCCAGGAGGGGAACGACATGCAGCTCAAGGGTAAGGTGGCGATCATCACGGGCGCGGCGCGCGGCATCGGCCGCGCCATCGCGGAGCGCTACGCCGTGGAAGGCGCCAAGGTCGTCATCGCCGACATCAACGAAGCCGGAGCCAAGGAGGTCGCAAGCGCGATCGGCAGCGGGGCGCTCGGCCTGCATCTCGACATCACGGCGCAGGACTCGATCGACGCCATGGTGGCGCGGGTTGTGGCGGAATGCGGTGGCATCGACATTCTGGTCAACAATGCCGGCCTGTTCGATCTGGCCCCTATCGTCGAGATCACGCGCGAGAGTTATCGCAAGGTCTACGCGGTCAACGTCGAGGGGCTGCTTTTCACGCTCCAAGCCGTGGCCAAGCAGATGATCGCGCAGGGACGCGGCGGCAAGATCATCAATTTCGCTTCCCAGGCCGGACGCCGTGGCGAGGCGCTCGTGGCGATCTATTGCTCCTCGAAAGCTGCCGTCATCAGCCTGACCCAGAGCGCCGGGCTGGACCTCATCAAGCATCGCATCAACGTCAACGCCATCGCGCCCGGTGTGGTCGACAACGAGCACTGGGAGCATGTCGACGCGATGTTCGCGCGCTATGAGAACCTGCGGCCGGGCGAGAAGAAGCGCATGGTCGGCGCCGCCGTTCCGTTCGGCCGCATGGCGCGGCCCGATGAGATCGGCGGCCTCGCCACCTTCCTGGCCAGTCCCGATGCCGACTACGTCGTGGCGCAGTGTTATAACATCGACGGTGGCAATTGGATGAGCTGATGCGCGGTCGATACCTCCACTAGGCGCTGCTGTCGCGACCACGCCGATTGCGAGGACGAAAGCGTCCCCGCAACCGTGCGAAGGACCGAAGCCGCCAGCCGAAGGGGTGCGAGCAGCCTGCGCGACACCGCACTTCGCCACGGAGTGCCCTCTCGAGACGGGCTGCCGAGACTCTTCCTGGTCCTGCCTGAAAGGTCAGTGAAAGCTTACGGGCGCTATTCTACCCCAAGGATGCCCGGTTGAGCGGGCACCGGCTTGGCACGGGAGGATAGCATGACGAGGTTTCGCACGAGCGTGTCGGCGTTGGCCGTGGTTGCGGCATTCGCGGGACCTGCGTGGGCCTATGATGGCTGGCACCTCGAACATGCCGTGACCATCGACGGCAAAGCCTCGGGTTGGGACTACGTGTCCTTCGACCAGGGAACCGACCACGTCTTCCTCGGTCATCGCAAGGAAGGCCTGCAGGTCTACGATCCCAAGACCATGAAAGTCGTCAAGGTGATCGCCGGTACTCTCGAGGCCAGTTCCAACGGCGCCGTCGTGATTCCCGACCTCGATCTCGGCATTTCCAACAACGAGAATGGCACGATCATCCCGTTCAAGCTCTCGACCCTCGAAGCTCAGCCGGCCATCAAGGTCGGTGAGGATCTCGATACGAGCCACTATGATCCGGCGAGCAAGAAACTCGTGCTCAACATGGGCCCGTCGGCCGATGGCACCGAACTCGTCATGCTCGACATCCCGTCCTTGATGGAGGGCGGTCGACTCAAGGTCCCGAGCAAGAAGGTCGAAGGCGCCGACAGCGGCGGCACATCGGGCTTCTTCCTCGCCGCGCAGGATCTCGACAAGGTCTACAAGATCGATACGGCTGCCGGGAAGGTGACCGCGACCTTCGACACGGCTCCCGCCTGTGGCCGCCCGACCGCCGTCACGGTGGACGCCGGGGACGATCGCGTCTTCGTGAGCTGCCGTGGCCACGATGCCATCAAGCCGTCCTTCATCGTTCTCGACGGTTCGAGCGGCAAGATCGTCTACTCGTCCGAAATCGGCGGCGGCACCGACAGCATCATCTACGACGCAGGCCTCAAGCGCATCTTCTCGGCCAATGGCGTTTCGGCCAACCTCAATATCTTCGCCCAGGAAGGGCCCGACAGTTACAAACCGGTCGAGACGCTCGGCACGCGAGCCGGCATGCGCACGATGGCCATGGATCACAAATCGAAGACCATCTATGCCGTCACGGCCGAAGGAACTGCCGATCCGTCGAAGAAGATCTTGACTGCGGTGTCGCCGTTCTACGCCAATACCGTCTTTCCAAACACCTACACTGTCCTGACTTACGGCAAGGACTGAGCAAACCGGAATAGCGCGTCGCGCTTGGGGGAACCGAGATGGCGAAACTGAAAAAAAGCGCGATGCTAGGTGCGCTCGCGATGGCGGCTGGGATGCTGGCATCACCCAATGTGCGGGCAGCAGACAAGATCAGTATCATCGTCGGCGGCATGGAAAAACAGATCTACCTGCCGCCCGTGCTGTGCGAAAAGCTCGGCTTCTTCAAAGAACAAGGGGTTGACGTCGAACTGATCAACAGCCGCGCGGGAGTCGAGGCCGAGAACGAGCTTCTGGCCGGCGCCGTGCAGGGTGTGGTGGGTTTTTACGACCACACCATCGATCTGCAGGCCAAGGGTAAGTCGATCGTCTCGATCGTGCAGTTCAGCCGGGCGCCGGGCGAGGTCGAGATGCTGTCCGCCAGGGCAGGGGACATCAAGACGCCAGCCGATTTCAAGGGCAAGACGCTCGGCGTGACGGGCCTCGGCTCCTCGACGGACTTCCTGACGCAGTTCATCGCGGCTCGGGCGGGGTTGAAGCCGGGAGAGTTCTCGCTCCTACCGGTCGGGGCCGGCAACACTTTCGTGGCGGCCATGAAGCAGGACCAGATCCAGGCCGGCATGACGACCGAGCCTACCGTCGGGCAACTCATCAAGATGGGCGCCGCAACCGTCATGATCGACCTGCGCACGCCCGAGTCGACGGCGGCGGCGCTCGGCGGACCCTATCCGGCGGCGTCCTTCTACGTCGAATCGGCCTGGCTCGACGGCCACAGGGACGAGGCGCAGAAGCTCGCCAACGCGCTCGTCAAAACGATGCATTGGATCGCCGATCACAGTGCCGACGACATCGCGTCCGAAATGCCGAAGGACTATTATGTCGGCGACAAGGCGCTGTACGTGAAGGGTCTGTCCGACGGCAAGGCCATGTTCACCCCGGACGGTAGGATGCCGGCCGATGGTCCCGAGACCGTGTTGAAGGTGTTGTCGAGCTTCAGCCGCAACCTCAAGGGGAAGACGGTCGATCTTTCCAAGACCTACACGACCACCTTCGTCGACGCGGCAAAGTGACGATGGCGACTTCGCCTCCGGCTGTGGGAGCTCCAGCCGGGCCGGCAGGTCCGGCCGCCGGGCCGGGAGGTCCGGCCACCGGGCCGGGAGGTCCGGCCACCGGGACGCGCGGCCCGGCGGTCGAGCTCGTCAATGTCACTCGCCGGTTCGTGACGCCCGATGCCAAGGTGATGACGGCGCTGCGCGATTTTTCGATGACGGTGGAACGGGGCGAGTTCGTCTGCGTGGTGGGACCGACAGGGTGCGGAAAGTCGACGACGCTGAATCTCGTGACCGGCCTCGCCCGTCCCAACGCGGGTGAGGTGCGGATCATGGGCCAGCCCGTAACCGAGGTCAGCCGAGACATCGGTTTCGTGTTCCAGGCCGATGCCCTGTTCCCCTGGCGCAGCGTGCTCGACAATATCGCGGCAGGACCGATGTTCCGCGGCGCGCGAAAGCGTGACGCGCATGCCATGGCACGCGACTGGATCGACCGTGTGGGACTCGGGCGTTTCGAAAGCCATTATCCACACCAGCTTTCGGGCGGCATGAGGAAGCGCGTGGCCCTGGCCCAGACTTTCATCAACAACCCGAAGATACTGCTTCTCGACGAGCCCTTCAGCGCCCTCGACATCCAGACCCGCACGCTGATGCAGGACGAGTTGCTCGGGCTGTGGTCGGAGGCCCGGGCCTCGGTGATCTTCGTGACCCACGACCTCGAGGAAGCCATCGCGCTTGCCGACAAGGTCTATGTGCTGACCTCCGGCCCCGCCACCGTCAAGGCGGTCTACACGATCGATCTGCCGCGCCCCCGGGTCACGGCGGAGATCCGCTACGAACCGGCCTTCGTGGACTATGCCCGGGTGATCTGGAACGATCTGCGCGAGGAAGTGCAGAAGAGCCATCGCCAGGCTGCCGCCTCGGCCTAGAGCATGATGCCAAAAGCTCGGCAGGGGCTTTGGACACAGCAGGCCCTGTCGTGACCTAGGAGTACGACCATGTCCGTCCTGGCCCAGACCCTCGATCCGCCCGCCACGCTGACTGGCCCGTCCTCGCTCGAGATCGCGGCGCGCCACGCGTCCCGGCGCCGTCAGCGCATCGTCGTTGCGGCTCGCATCGCGATCCTGGTCGTCGGATTGGGGGGATGGGAAGTCAGCACTCGGCTCAAGCTCATCGATCCGTTTTTCTTCGCGAGCCCGTCCGGGATCGCGGCGCAGATCTGGATCTGGGTAACGGAAGGGACCTCCCAAGGTCCGCTCTGGCAGCAGATCCTGGTCACGATGGAAGAGACCGTGCTGGGGTTCGCCATCGGGGCCGCGGGGGGCATCGTGTTCGGCATTCTGCTCGGTCGCAATCGCATGCTGGCAGACATCTTCTCGACCTACATCAAGGTCGCCAACTCGATCCCCCGCGTCGTGCTGGGCTCGATCTTCATCATCGCGCTGGGGCTCGGCATGGCGTCCAAGGTAGCGCTCGCGGTCGTCATGGTGTTCTTCGTGGTCTTCGCCAACGCTTTCCAGGGGGTGCGCGAGGCCGACCGGGCCATGATCGCCAACGCACAGATCCTCGGCGCCTCGCCCTACCAGATCACCCGAACCGTCATCATCCCGTCCGCCATGAGCTGGATCCTCGCGAGCCTGCACGTGAGCTTCGGCTTCGCGCTGGTGGGCGCCGTGGTGGGCGAGTTTCTAGGCGCCAAGCAAGGCGTCGGACTGCTGATCTCGACCGCTCAGGGCAGCTTCAACGCGGACGGCGTCTTCGCGGCGATGGTCATCCTGGCCGTGCTGGCCCTGGTGGTCGAAAGCCTCATCACGCTCGTGGAGAAACGCCTCGTCAAGTGGCGGCCCGCGCCGTTCAACGAGCACTGAGGCGTGAGCTCAGGCGTCGACGACGGACGGCAACCGCACCTCGACGGCAAGTCCGCCCTCCTCTGACCTTCGCGCCTTGACCGAGCCGCCCGCGGTTTCGGCCACTTCCCTGACGATCGCCAGTCCGAGTCCGCTGCCGGGCCCCTCCGCACCGATGATCCGGTAGAACCGCTCGAAGATCTTGTCCTCCTCTCCGGCCGGAATGCCCGGGCCGTTGTCCTGTACGCGCAGGGTCGCGGTCTTGCCCTCGCGATCCACCAGGAGCGTCACGCTGCTGCCGGCCGGACAATAACGCACCGCGTTGTCGACAAGGTTGGCCAGCATTTCCCCGAGCATCGTCTCGTCGCCCACGACGATGGCGGGAGAGCGTTCGTCAAGTCCGAGATCGATGCCTTTCGACAAGGCCTGAGCCGCGTAGTCCTCCAGCACCCGGGACGCGAGACGGCCTAGCGCTATGTTGTCGTTGCGAAGCCGACGGCTGCCCGGCTCTGCGCGCGACAGGGTGAGAAGCTGCTCGGCCAGCCGCGACATCTGCGCCACCCCGACCTGGATGGCGACCAGCGCTGCCGCCTGGTCGTCGGTGCCGATCCGCCGCAACGCGTAGGTGGCTTGAACGTTCAGGACGGTCAACGGCGTGCGTAACTGGTGTGCCGCATTGGTGATGAAGCGGTGCTGAGCGGCCAATTGCGCCCGCACCCGGGCGGTCTGCTGGTTGATGGCCGTCACGAGGGGCCGGATTTCGGTCTGAACCGTCGCAGGCTCCAGCAGGTCCAGGTTCGTCGGCGCACGAGTGCGGACCTCGTCGCGAAGCCTCAGCAGCGGCGCCAGTCCACGCTTCAGCCCGAACACCATGAAGATCCCGGCCGTGACCAGGAGAGCCATCTGCTGGCCGAACCCCGTCAGCCAAAGGTGCCGCACGAGTGAGTTCCGGCCGCTGAGCGACGATCCGACCACAACGGTGACGTCCACGTCGAGGCCCGGTCCGGCGAGATCGTGAACGAGCGCGAAGAAGCGCATGGGCCGGCCGCGGTAGACTTCCTCGTAGGACCGGCCACTGGGCTCGCCGTGCCGGCGAGGCCGAAGTGGGAGGTCCGCCACGCCGGCCAGCAAGTGTCCGGCGCCATCCATGACCCGGTAGTAAACGAAGTCGCCGGTTCCCGTATCGAACATCTCGAGCGCGGCTGGCGGCACCGTGGCCTGAAGCAGGCCATCTTCGCTGTGGGTTTCTTCCGCGATGGTCCGGGCGGACGCGACCAGCATGCGGTCGACGACGAGGTCGGCCGTGTCCCGCGCGGTGCGGTAGCCCATGCCCGCATTGACGCCGGCGAGGAGCGCCAAAGGCGTGAGAACCCAGGCGAGGAGCTGCAGGCGGAGACTAGGCGCCATCGTGGCGCAGCATGTAACCGAGCCCCCGCAGGGTCGCGATGGAAACAGAACTGCCTTCAAGCTTCTTGCGCAGGCGGTGAATGTAGATCTCGATGGCGGTCGCGTCCGCCGTGTCGTCAAAGCCGAAGATTGTTTCGGCGAGCGCGGTCTTGCTGAACGTCCTGCCCTTGCGTCGCAGCAATTGTTCGAGAACGCCTCGCTCCCGCGGCGTCAGTGACAGCGGCACGTTCTTCAGCGTGAACGTCCGGCTGTTCGTGTCGAGCGCGAGGTCGGCGTATTGAAGCAAGGTCGTGGCCTCGCCGGACGAGCGCCGCAGCTGGGCGCGGATCCTGGCTTCGAGCTCTTCCACCTCGAAGGGCTTGACAAGGTAGTCGTCGGCCCCCTCGTCGAGCCCCATGATGCGGCTCTTGAGGCTGGCATTGGCGGTCAGCACGATTACGGGGGTCGCGTCGCGACGCGCGCGCATCCGCTTCAAGACTTCGATCCCGTCGACCCTAGGAAGCGCCAAATCGAGAATGACCAGCGCGTAGTCGGCGATCTGCAGGAAATCGTCGGCTTCGGCCCCGTCGTGAGCGACATCGACCGTGTAGCGGCTGGTGCGCAGGATCTCGGCCAACCAGCGTGCCAGATCGCGATTGTCCTCCACCATCAAGAGACGCACAGGCTCGCTCCTCGATCGACCCGCGGCCCATGCCCGGCGGCACGGCGATCCACCGTCGGACCAGGGGGCCCGATCCGCCGTGTCGTTCATCCATCGCGGCGGAATCACCGCTGGCAGTCTGGTGCAATGGCCGCATCAGCATAGGGCATCTGTGCATGGCATTGGAACGCCCGTGGCACCTGCCGCGAGATGCCCTCCACGAGTTTGCACGTCCCTGAAATCTTGATAAACCCACGCCGCTCGTGCCGCTGCCCGAGCGCTACGCCTCAGGATCTTCATGTCGGACCTCCAGAAGATTTACGCCGCTCGTTTCGAGGAAACGGGGATCGAGAAGCGTAAGCGGGTCTGGCAGGTGTTGTGCGCCGACTTCTTCTCGAAGTTCATCCCACCGCAATCCGCGGTCCTCGACCTCGCCTGCGGATACGGAGAGTTCATCAACAACATCAAGGCGCGAGAGAAGTTCGCGATCGATCTGAACCCGCAGTCGCCGAGCCACCTCGATGCGGGGATCAAGTTCTTCGCGGTTCCCGCAAACGACCTCGGCTTCGCGCCGTCGGACAGTATCGACGTCGTGTTCACGTCGAACTTCCTCGAACATCTGCCCGACAAGGCGACCTGCTCGGCCGTGATGCAGGAGGTGCGTCGGGTGCTGCGGCCCGGCGGCCGCTTCATCGTCCTCGGACCGAACATTCGCTTCGCCCATCGCGAGTACTGGGACTATTACGATCATTATCTCGCCTTGTCGGATCGCTCGCTGGTGGAGGGGCTGACCCTGAACGGGTTCTCGAGCGAAACCGTGATCCCGCAGTTCCTGCCCTATACGATGAACAACAAGACGCCCACGGCCGATGCCCTGATCAGGCTCTACCTCAAGCTCCCTTTGGCCTGGAAGGTCTTCGGGAAGCAATTCCTGGTCGTAGCCCGCAAGGCTTAGACCGCAGCACCGCGCAATCGGCCGTCACGGAGGGGAGGCCGCACTTTAAAACACGCGTCCGACCGTATAGGAGACGCGACGTGACGATCCATCGTCGCCGAGGTCATGCTTGAACGTGTCCATCCCGCTCTCCGATGCCGTGCACCGCTCCGAACAGGGTCGATCGAAAGCGACGCCGCTCGTCGTCAATTTCGAAACCGCGATCCTGCGAACGGACCTGCTGCACGAGCGGATTGCCGCTTTCGTCAAGTCCGAACCCTGGATGCTGCCGAACCTCGTCCTCGCAGCCTCGAAGAGCCGGGCCGCGTTGGACGGTTTCCTGATCGCCAGGGCCGATGCGAACCCGCCTCTCGCGTCTTACCCGCGAGCCCCGGAGGTGGAGCACCTGGTCGCCGAAGCGCGGAAGGAGGGACGGGAGATCGCCTGGGTCTCGGGCGAAGACCTGCGGGTCGAAGCGGCTCGCGGCGATATGATGGAGCTTCTGGACGTGGCTCCCGAGGTCTACCGATTGGAGAACAGCGCCGAAACCCAAGCGATGGCGCTGAGCCGACGCTTTCCGCAGGGCTTCGCCTATGTGGGCCGAAGTGCAGCCGATCTTCCGTTATGGCGGGCGGCCCGCGAGCGGTTCGGGGTCGGCTTGTCGCCCGAACTGCTGCGTCGTACCGCTGCCGAAGGGCTCGGCATCGTCGAACTCTCGCCGCGCCGGTCGATGGTCGCGGCGCTCGTCCGGTCCCTTCGACCGCATCAATGGCTGAAGAACCTCCTGGTCTTCGTACCTTTCGCTCTCAATTACGGTCAGTTGCACGGCCGCGACATCGCTCACGCGCTCCTGGCCTTCGTTTGCCTCTGCGCCCTGACTAGTGGCACCTACCTCGTCAACGACCTGTTCGATGTCGAGGCCGACCGCCGCCACCCACGGAAGCGAAGGCGACCGATCGCGAGCGGCGACCTTCCGATCGCGACGGCCGCCTTGGTGAGCGCCATCCTGATCGTCGCGTCGCTCGTGGCGGCGGCGCTGCTCCGACACGTCTTCGCGGCCGCGCTCGTGAGTTACCTCGTCATCACGCTCGCCTATTCGTTCAGGCTGAAGCGCATGGCCATGGTGGATGTCCTCGTGATCGCGATGCTGTTCACGCTGCGGATCCTGGCCGGCATGCTGCTCACGAGCGAAAAGCCGTCGCACTGGCTGCTCATGTTCTCGATCTTCTTCTTTCTCAGCCTCGCCTTCATGAAGCGCGAAGTGGAATTCAACGTCATGAGCCAGGCGGGCCGCAGCAGCCTGTCGGGACGCGGTTACGACCTCGACGACCGGCTCTATGTGCTGTGCTGCGGCCTGTCGAGCGGCATCGCCTCGATCGTCATCTTCTCGCTCTTCATCACCGAGACGATCGAGCGAGGTCCGCAGAACTACAACGCGCCGGTGTTGCTCTGGGGCGTCATGGGGCTGCTCGGCTATTGGGTGCTGCGCATGTGGATGCTGACCACGCGGGGCCTCATGAACGACGATCCGATCCTCTTCGCGGCCCGGGACCGCACCAGCATCATGGTGGGAGCCGCCTGTGCCGTCCTGGCGATCGCCGCCCAGGTGATGCGGTTTTGAGCGTTACGCCCGTCGCGACCACCTCCTGGGGCCGCGTCGTCCATGGGCAGAGCCGGGTTGGGGAACCGGCGTTCCACGACGAACTGCTGGCGCGCTTGAGATCGCACGCGGCCGACAACGGAGCGAGCGGTCTCCTGGCGCACGGCCTCGGCCGCTCCTATGGCGACGTTTGTCTCAACGACGGCGGCGGCCTGTTGCGGATGGGCCGGCTCGATCGCGTCATCGCGGCCGACTGGACGACCGGCGTCGTGCGGGCCGAAGCGGGGCTGACGATCGGCGGGCTGCTCGAGATCGGAGTGCCGCGCGGCTGGTTCGTGCCCGTGACGCCGGGAACCAAATTCGTGACCCTCGGCGGGGCGGTCGCCAACGATGTCCACGGCAAGAACCACGATGGGGCCGGCACCTTCGGGTGTCACGTCCGTGCGCTCGGCCTGCTGCGGAGCGACGGGACCCTCCTCGAGATCGGACCCAAGCAGCGCCCCCATCGCTTCGCCGCCACGGTCGGCGGGTTGGGCCTGACCGGGATCATCGCCTGGGTCGAACTCCAGCTGCAGCCCGTGGCCTCCAGCGAGTTCGAGACCCAGACCGTCCGCCTGAAGGATCTCGATGCCTTCTTCGAGGCTGCTGCCGAGAGCGCCGCTTGGCCCTACACGGTAGCCTGGGTCGATTGCCTGGCGTCCGGCCGCTCGCTCGGCCGGGGCCTCTTCAATCGCGGCCGGCACGCCCCGGATGGCCCTCTCCTGCCGCATGGCCGCAAGGCGCGCGCCAAGGTGCCGCTCGACGCCCCGTCGTCCCTCCTCGGGCCCGCGACGGTGCGGCTCTTCAATGCGGCCTATTCGCGCCAGCCCGCTGATGGCGAGACGAAGCGCGTGCCCTACGACAGCTTCCTGTACCCGCTCGACGGGATCACGGATTGGAACCGGCTCTACGGCCGCCGCGGCTTCTACCAGCATCAGTCCGTCGTGCCGATGGCGGCTGCGCCCCGCGCGCTCCAGCGCCTGCTCGAGCTGACGTCCGGCGAAGGCCAGGGCTCGTTCCTCGTGGTGCTGAAACTCTTCGGTTCGCGTGCTTCGCCCGGGATCCTGTCGTTCCCGCGCGAGGGTGCCACTTTCGCGCTCGATCTGCCGAACCGCGGAGCCGCCACGCGCCGGCTGCTCGACCGCATGGCCGAAACCGTCCTCGAGGCGGGCGGTCGGCTCTATCCGGCCAAGGACGCCACGATGACGGGGCCGCAGTTCCGCGCCGGCTTTCCGCGCTGGCGCGAGGTCGAAACCCTGCGTGACCCCGCCATCTCGTCCAGCTTCTGGCGGCGGGTCACCGGAGCATCGGCATGATGGACCCCACGGCGGCGGCTCCGGACGCGGCCTCCATCGGCGCAGGCCCGGAGACACGGCGAAGCCCCTCGGTGTCGCAGCGGTCCGTTCTGGTGCTCGGCGCCACGTCGGCCATCGCGTCGGCCTTTTGCCGCCGCCGCGCCGCCACGGGCGCCCGCTTCGTTCTCGTGGCGCGCCAGCAGGAGCGGCTTGCCGCCATCGCGGCCGATCTCACGGCACGAGGGGCCGCGGAGGTCGGAACCGTGGTGTCGGATCTCGCCGACATGAACGGGGCCGAGGCGCGCTTCGCCGCCATGCTGGAGAAGGCCGGCCTCCCCGATGAAGTCCTGCTGGCTTACGGGGTCCTAGGCGAGCAGGTCGCTGCCCAGGACAGCGCCGACGAGACGCGCCGCATCATCGACATCAACTTCACCAGTGCGGCGCTGTGGCTGCAACTCGCGGCCCGCCACCTCGTCGGCGACCGACCCCGGACCCTGGTGGTGATCGGCTCGGTGGCGGGCGACCGGGGGCGGCAATCCAACTACGTCTACGGGGCCGCCAAGGCCGGGCTCGACGCCTTCGCGGAAGGGCTGGCGCACCGGCTGCACGGTACCAACCTCAAGGTCGTGACGGTCAAGCCCGGCTTCGTCGACAGCCCCATGACGGCTCATCTCGACCGATCGGGGCCGCTCTGGGCCAAGCCCGAGGCCATCGCGGCCGCCATCGATCGGGCCACCGGAACCGGGCAGCGGATCGTCTACGCGCCCTGGTTCTGGCGGCCCATCATGACGGCGGTGCGCTTCGCGCCGCGGTCGCTGTTCTACAAGACCAAGCTCTGAGACGACCGTGCCGGACCTACCAGCAGACGCCCTCTCGGATCCCGCCGGTGTCCCGCGTCGCCCATCCGCGTCCCGCGGCCGCGTCATTGTCACGGGAGCCGCGGGGCTCGTGGGGCAGAACCTCGTTCCGCGCCTCAGGGCCCGGGGCTATACCGACATCGTGGCGATCGACAAGCATCGCGCCAATACCCGCATCCTGGCAGACCTGCACCCCGACATCCGCGTCGTCGAAGCCGACCTGTCGCGCGACGGCGGTTGGGAAGACACTTTCGCGGGTGCCGATGCCCTGATCCAGCTTCACGCGCAGATCGGCGGCCTCGACGCTGCGGTCTTCAGGGCCAACAACGTGGCGGCCACGGAACGCGTGCTGAAGGTCGCCCGGTCGGCCGGCATCTCCTACATGGTCCACATCAGCTCGTCGGTCGTGAACTCGGCCGCGGTCGATCTCTATACCGAGACCAAGAAAGCCCAGGAAAACCTGTCGCGGGCGAGCGGCATCCCGCTCGTGGTGCTGCGCCCGACCCTGATGTTCGGCTGGTTCGACCGCAAGCACCTCGGCTGGCTGGCCCGCTTCATGGGCAAGGTGCCCGTCTTCCCCGTCCCGGGCGACGGCCGTTTCGGGCGGCAGCCGCTCTACGCGGGCGACTTTTCGAACATCATCATGAGCTGCCTCGAACACCGCACGACCGGCACGCACAACATCTCGGGCCTGGAAACGCTCGACTACATCGATGTGATCCGGGCCTTGAAGAAGGCGACCGGCGCCAAGGCCAGGATCGTCAGGATCCCCTACGGCCTGTTCCACGCGATGCTGCGGACCTACGCGCTGATCGACAAGGACCCGCCCTTCACGACGCAGCAGCTCGCGGCTTTGGTGACGCCCGACCTCTTCGAGGTCATCGACTGGCCGGCGATCTTCGGCGTCGCGCCGACGCCGCTCGCCGCGGCCTTCCATGAAACCTTCAACGACCCGCGGTTCTCGTCGGTCGTCCTGGATTTTTGACCATGCGTGTCGCCGTCGTCGGTGCGGGGGCCATGGGCCTCGCGGCCGCCTATCATGCCGCCAAGGCGGGTCATCAGGTGACGGTGATCGAAGCCGGCCCTGAGGCGGGCGGCATGGCGGCCCATTTCGACTTCGGTGGCTTGTCGCTCGAGCGCTATTACCATTTCGTCTGCAAGACCGACCAGCCGACCTTCGACCTCATGGCCGAACTCGGGATCGGCGACAGGATGTGCTGGCGGTCGACCTCGATGGGCTATTTCGTCGAAGGCAAGCTGCACAAATGGGGTGACCCCGTCTCCCTTTTGCGCTTTCCGGGGCTCGATATGCTGTCGAAGCTCCGTTACGGCGCCCTCATGTTCCTGTCGAGCAAGCGGGAGCGATGGGACGCGCTCGAGACGACCTCCGCCAAGGACTGGATCACTCGCTGGTGTGGTCGAGCCGTCTATCAGCGGATGTGGCATCCGCTGTTCGCGCTGAAGTTCTACGAATACGCGAACGATGTTTCGGCTGCCTGGATCTGGACCCGCATCAGGCGGCTCGGACGCTCGCGCCGATCGCTGATGCAGGAGGAACTCGGGGCTATCGACGGGGGTACCGAGACCTTGGTTGCGGCATTGGCGGCCGCGATCACGCGGCTCGGCGGCGACGTGCGGCTCGGCACGTCGGTTGAGGAGGTCGTGATCGAACGCAACGCCGTGAAGGGCGTCCGGACCGCGACGGGCCTGGTTCCGGCCGAGGCCGTGATCTCGACGGTGCCGACGCCCCTCGTGTCGCGTCTGATCCCGGGGCTGCCGGAGGAGTTGAAGGCCCGCTACGATGCGATCGAGAACATCGGCGTCATCTGCCTGGTGTTCAAGCTCAAGCGGTCGGTGACACCGCATTTCTGGGTCAATATCGTCGATCCCGGAATCCCGATCCCCGGCATCATCGAGTTCTCGAACCTTCGCCGGACCGACGACACCATCGTCTACGTGCCCTATTACATGCCGACCGGGAATCCACGCTGGACGTGGTCCGACGCGGCTCTGAGCGACGAGGCCTTCGCGGCGATCCGGCGCATCAATCCGGCCCTGACCGAAGCGGACCGGATGGACGTTCACGTGGCCCGTCTGCGCTACGCCCAGCCGATCTGCCCGCCGGGCTTTGCCGCCATGATCCCGCCCGTGCAGACGCCGGTGCGCGGCCTGCAGGTCGCCGACACCTGCTTCTATTATCCCGAGGACCGCGGCATTTCCGAAAGCGTTCGCTTCGGCAAGATGATGGCCAACGCGCTCGGGCACAACGTGCCCGAACCGAAGGGGTGAGACGGAGGGGTCGAGCGCCACCCTGTCCTTCGACACGGTCGCGCTGCGCCCGGCTCAGGACGCGGGGACGTTGGTGATTCCGTTCATTTTCGTGCCGAGTGAGTCTGGAGGGCTGTGTCGTAGCCTGCCAGCCCCACGAAAGAGGCCGCCTGAAGCGCCTCCTCTCGACCCTGTGGCGCGGTCTTTTTTACGGCGCGGCCGGTGACCGGTGACGTGGGCGGAACACCTCTCCGGCGTTCAGATCCAACCCATGAGTTCGCGTCTCACGATGGATTCTATGACCCGAATGCCGCCCGGGCTGGCGTTGAGGCACTCGATCCGGGCGAACTTCTCGCCGCCGCCGCCATGGAAATATTCGGCGTTCTCGCCGCCGATCTCCTCGATGGTCTCGAGACAATCGGCCGAGAAGCCCGGCGTCACCACGGCGAGCCGTTTCACGCCCCGGGCCGCCAAGCTCTTGATGGTCTCGTCCGTATAGGGCTGCAACCACTCGGCGCTGCCGAACCGCGACTGGAAGGTCAGCATGAAGGTGTCGTTCGTCAGGCCGAGCGCCTCCCGCAGCAGCCGCGCCGTCTTGGCACATTGGCAGTGGTAGGGGTCGCCCTTCAGCAGGTATTCCTTCGGCACGCCGTGGAACGACGCGATGATGACCTCGGGTTCGAAATCCAGCCTCGCGAGACCCTCGCGGATCGATTGGGCGACGGCGTCGATGTAGTCCGGATCGTCGGCGTAGGGCGGCGCGACCCTCAGGGCGGGCTGCCAGCGCATGGTCATCAGGGCCTCGAAAGCCTTGTCGCAGGCCGTGGCACTCGTGGCGGCGGCATATTGCGGATAGAGCGGCACCAGCAGGATGCGGTCGCAGCCCTCAGCCTGCAGCCGTTCCAAGGCTGATTTGACGGAGGGATTGCCGTAGCGCATGCCCCAATCGACGACGACGTCGCGGCCTTCCGGCCCGAGCGCACCGCCTTGTACTCTCGCCCGCAACGCCTCGGTCTGCGAGCGCGTGATGGTCTTGAGCGGGCTCTCGTTCAATTCCCGATTCCAGATCGTCTCGTAATCCTTGCCCTTCTTGCCGGGACGCACCGTGAGAATGATGCCGTTGAGGATCGCCCACCACAGCACACGGTTGACTTCGATGACGCGGCGGTCCGACAGGAACTCCTTGAGATACCGTCGCATGGACCAATAATCGGTCGCGTCGGGCGTGCCGAGATTGGTGAGCAGCACGCCGATGCGCCGGGGCTTCACGGCCGGATGGCCGGCCGGCAATGGACCGATTTCGGTATCGATGCTGGAGTGAACGTTCATCGGCTCTCAATGTCCTGCGACGGGCCATTGAGCGTGCAGGTGATGGACCGGGCCATGCCCGCTCCCCACGCTCAACTGTCCGCTTTCGGCGATCGCCGCCGTCAGATAGGTTTTCGCGGCCCCGACCGCATCGGCCAGGGCGAGGCCGCGGGCCAAATAGGCCGCTATCGCGGACGATAACGTGCAACCCGTGCCATGTGTGTTGCGCGTTTCGACGCGTGCCGCGCGGAAGAACTGGAGATCGGTTCCGTCCGACAGGAGGTCGACGGCATCACCGCCCGGAAGGTGCCCACCCTTGATCAGCACGGCCCTGGCGCCGCGGCGATGCAGCGCTTCGGCGGTCGCCCGCATGGTGTCCTCGTCCTCGGCGACCGGCAGATCGGCGAGGCGCGCGGCTTCCGGCAGGTTCGGCGTGATGACGGTCGCCAGTGGAAGCCAATGCTCGCGCAAAGCCTCCACCACATCGGGGTCGCCGAGGCTGTCGCCGCTCGTGGCGACCAGGACCGGGTCGAGCACCACCGGGATCTTCGGATAGGACGTCAGCCGCGACGCCACAATGCGAGCGATCTCGCCTGTCGCCAGCATGCCGATCTTGATGGCCGCGACGTCGACGTCCGCGAAAACGGCATCGATCTGTGCGGCGAGGAAGGCGACCGGGGGCACATGCACGTCCGTGACGCCTCGGGTGTTCTGGGCCGTCAGCGCCGTCAGGGCCGCCATGCCGTAGCAGCCGAGCGCCGAGAAGGTCTTGAGGTCGGCCTGGATGCCGGCACCGCCGCTTGGGTCGGAGCCTGCGATGGAAAGGACGTTGGGGATCATGGCCGGTTCCGGTTCGGTTGTCCGCCGACGCTTAGACCGAACGGCGCGCCGATGCACTGTTCGCGATGCTGCTTCCAGGTGGAACAGCTTTACCAGCCCCAGGCAGCGGCCTAAAATTGCGGGATGTGGATACCAAACGATCGCCGCATGCCTGTTCCAGCGGGACTCGCGCCTCTGATTGCGGCCATTTGCGCCAGATTGCATCCTTCCGCCATCTACCTATTCGGAAGCCGCGCGCACAACGTCACCAAGACGATAGCGATTGGGATCTCCTGGTCGCTTCGCCTGACGATGCGCCTGATGGCCTCTTCGACCCTATGCGGGGCTGGCAACTTCAGCGGGATATCGGAATACCGGCTACGATCCTGACCGTCCGCTCGACGGATCTGGCCGAATGCTGGGATGTTCCGAACACCCTTGGTTTGTGGTGGCCCGGGAAGGGTGTTTGCTGGATGTCTAGGGCCAGAACCATTGCATCCGATCTGCGACTTGCGGCAGAGAACGTCAATGATGCAAGGCTCTTGCTCGAGATAGGGTCTCGAAACGCTGCCTATCTCGCCTCACCGGCGGCGGAGCATGTCATCAGGGCCGTGGCCACCTCCGAAGACCTCCACATCGAGCGCAAGGATGCTCACCGGCTCGATACGACTGTCAGGCGCATCCCCGATTCGAACCCTGATAAGCCAGCCTTGAGCAGGCTCACACTCCTTGAGATCTTCGCAACGGCTTGTCGTTGTCCGTCTCCCAGCGGCAGGATCTCCGAGCCTCCCAGTTTTGATCCGATCGATCCAGCGCAGCTTTAGTTTCCATCCTCACGGATCACTTCGACGACAATCCGAACAAGTCGCAAGCTTCCAATCATGCGAAACCTCGTCGCTGAAGCGCTGCGGCTTCAATCCCATTCCGCGAAGTGCCGCTGCACCTGACCAATGAACGTCGCGCGGCGCTGCGGCGTCGTGTGGTTCATGTCGTGGAGCGCGAGGTAATCGCAATCCGCACCCCGCGCCATCTGAATCCGCAGGGCGCGCTTGAAGAAACGTTTCGGTGGATCGCCGGCGAGATAGGTCCGGAGGCGGTCTCCGCCATAGGTGCAGACGGCGGCGAGTTTGCGGATATGGCGCAGCTTGAACGCGAGATTGCCCTTGGCGTCGAGGTCGAACGCGACACCGGGGATCAGCACACGGTCGATATAGCCCTTGAGGATCGCCGGGAAGCCGTAGTTCCACACCGGATGGACCAGGACGAGCGCCTCGGCCGCCGTGAGGCGTGCCGCATGTTCGCCGACGAGCCGCCGGTTGATCGCCGGATCGTGGTAGTCGAGGCGCTCCTGCCGGCTCATCACGGGGTCGAACTGTTCGGCATAGAGGTCGCAGTCGTCGATCGCGTGGCCGCCTTTCGCCAGCGTCTCGACCACGACCGCGTGGAGCGCCGCCACGAAGCTCGTTTCGACCGGATGCGCATAGAGCACCAGCACCCGCATGACCCGGGCCTCAGGACCCGGCCAGCGACGGAAAAAGATAGGTCTTTCCGTCTTTGAAATCGAAAGCCGGATCGTCCCAGGCGATCATCTTGCCCGGGTTGAGCAGGCCGCGCGGGTCGGCCTCGCGCTTGAACGCGAGTTGCGCCTCGTCGGTCTGCTTCATGCCGCCTTCCTCCAGCGTATAGCGGTGCGGGTTGAAGATCGGCGCACCCAGGTCCTCGTGGATCCGGATGATCTCGTCGAGACGCGCCTCGGTGGTGAAGCGCACCAGGGGCAATCCGAAACAGGTGATCTTGCCGTCGAGCCGCACGAATTCGAGGTGGCCCATGACCTCGTCGCCGAAGCGGGCATGGATCTCGCGCACGAGGCGCAACTGGTCCGGGAAGGGGTAGAGCACCTGGAGGTAGGTGATCGCGGGGTCGACCCGGATGGCGCGAAGCGTGGTGTGGTTCCAGGCGAGTTCGTAGTTCGGCGGCAGGCCTTCGCGCTCGTGTGGCGTCGCCCGTGCCGTGTCGAGCAGGGTCTCGGCGCCGCCGAAGCGGCGGGCGAAAAGACGGAACGCCTCGAGCCCCTGCGGCGCAACCGTGACCAGGACGATGCTCGCTCCGGCCGGCACCAAGCTTCTGTGGCGCAGGAAGTAGGTCTGCGGCACGGGTGCCGCGATCGGCGTGATGAGCTTCGTCAGGATACCGTCCTGCTCGCCCAGTGCATTCCCGAAGGCCGCGGCCCGTTCGAAATCCGCGAAACCCACGATCACATCGACCCAGTCATACGCGGGCGCCAGCGGCACCTCGACTTCGGTGATGACCCCGTTGGTGCCATAGGCATGGGCGACCTTGGGCAGGTCCTCGCCCGAGAGCCGCAGAAGCCTTGGGCTCGCCTCCATGGTGGCGACCGTGACGCCGAGGATATTGCCGAGGTCGCGCAGGCTCCCCCAATGGATGGAGCCAACCCCGCCCGAGCCGCCCGCGATGAAGCCGCCGAGCGAGGCCGTGTTGTAGGTCGAGGGATGCATCCTGAGCTCCTGGCCCGAATGCGCCCGCGTGTGGCGATCGATCTCGGCCAGGACGGTTCCGGGCTCGCAGCGCAGATAGCCGGGTGCCACGTCCGCGATGGCCGTCATCTCGGCGAGGTTCAGGACGATGCCGCCGTCGAGCGGCATGGCCTGCCCGTAATTGCCGGTGCCCGCGCCGCGCGGCGTCACCGGGATCCCGAGCGCGAAGGCCGCGGCCAGGACCGCCAGGACTTCGGTGGGCGACCGCGGCGTCACGACGGCTTCGGCCACGAGATGATCGAGTTGGCGCCGGAGGATCGGCGAGTACCAGAAGAAATCGCGACTCTTCTGCTTCACCAGGGCCGGATGGGTCTCGACCTTGATGCCGGAGCCAAGGCGCGCCACCAAGCCTTCGATGTCGTGCGGCGTCCCGGTCACGGCTTCAGCCGCCGCAGATGGTCGAGCCGCGCATAGCCTGGCGCCTCGGCCGCGATGGGGCGTCCGGCCCGCACCACGGTGCGATCGGTCTGCGGCCGGGACATCCATTCCGAGAGGCTTCTCGCGCCGAAGAGGATGAAATCCGCCGGACCGCCGGACCGCAGGACGCCGAAGCGCTCCCGGCGCAGGATCGCCGCCGGCGTTCGGGCGACGCTCTCGGCCCAGGCCCCGAAGGGATGATCGAGCTGAAGGATCCGCGTGCCCTCGCGCCAGACTTCCGCCATGTCGAGATCGCCGTAGGCGTAGAAGGGGTCGCGGGTGTTGTCGCTCGCGATCACGACCGGGACGCCGGCGCGTGAGAGTTCCTTGAAGGCCGTCACGCCGCGCCAGCGCGGCGTCGACTGGCCCGATCGATCGCCCTCGCCCCGGTCCTGTAGGTACATGTTGCACAGGGGCAGCGATACGATCGAGAGTCCCGCCCGTGCCACGACGTCGATCGTGCGCTCCCGCTCGGCGTCCGGCATGACGGCCAGCGAACAGCAGTGGCCGACCAGGATCCGCCCCTCGAACCTGTGGCGCAGGGCCGTCTCGGCGATCGTGGCCAGGGTGTTGAACGACGGATCGCCGGTTTCGTCGGCGTGGAAGTCGAGGTCCCAGCCGCGGTCGCCCGCGAGGCGGAAGATCCGGTCGAGCCCCGGCTGCAGCGCCGGGATCGGAAACGTGACGGCACCGAACACGGTGCCGAACTGGCCGACCATGTCGACCGCGTCGGCGAAGTTGCGGTCGTCGAGCGCGAGGTCGATGCCGAAGAGCGGTGAGGCTTGGAGGTCGATCCGACCCTTCCAGAGCTCACGAAGTTCGGCGAAGACCGGCCAAGAGATGCGGGTCTGCGGCCCGACGCTGTCGATATGCGTGCGGATGACCGCGGTGCCGTGCGCATAGGCGCAGTCCAGCGCGAAGGCCATGCGGTCGCGGACGTCCTCGGCCGTCCAATCTGCGGCTCGGTCGGCCGCGACCGTTGCAAGCGCGCCCGCGAAGGTCCCGTCCGGATTGGGCGAGCGGGCTGCGATATGGCCCTTGTCGAGATGCGTGTGAGCGTCGACGAAGCAGGGCAGGACCATGGCGCCGCCGGCCTCGACGAAGGGTAGCTCGGGTGGCAGGGCCGCGCCGGACCGCAGGACGGCCTCGAGCCTGTCGCCCGCCACGACGAGGTGCACGGAGGCGAGCTCTCCGGGGTCGGCGGATGCCGCGACTGCGTCGTCGAGTAGTCCGCGGGGGACCCGGACGTTGCGGACACCCCAGCGCGTCGCGCCGGCGGGAAGCGTGAGCCGCATCATCGACCTCGTTCCCTGGCGCTGTCGTGCCAGCGGTGGAGCAGCAGATGGGTGAGGAGCGAGAACGCCACATAGATCAGGATGCCGGTGACGGAGATCAGCGCCAGGGCTGCGAACATCCGCGGGATGTTGAGCCGAAACCCGGCCTCGACGATGCGGAACGCGAGGCCCGAGCCTTTGCCGGCCGAACCCGCCGCGATCTCGGCCACGATGGCGCCGATCAGCGCAAGGCCGCCGCCGATCCGCAATCCGCCGAGAAAATAGGGCAGGGCGGCCGGCATGCGGAGGTAGAGGAACTGCTGCCAGCGGCTCGCGCGGTAGAGCTCCATGAGTTCGATCAGCCCGTGGTCGGCCGAGGCGAGCCCCAGGGTGGTGTTGGACAGGATGGGGAAGAAGGCGACCAGGAACGCGCAGACCAGCACCGCGGTCGAGGGTTCGAGGTAGATCAGCAGGAGAGGGGCGATCGACACGACGGGCGTGACCTGCAGGATGACCGCGAAGGGAAAGAAGCTCCGCTCGATCCACTTCGCCTGCGTGAACAGCACGGCCAGGACGACGCTGCCGAAGGTCGCGAGCAGCAGCGCCGTGACGGTGATCCGCAGCGTCACCAGCATGGCGGCCGACAGGATGCCCCAATCCTTCACCAGCGTCTGTGCGATGAGGCTCGGGGCCGGAAGGATGTAGGGCGGGATCTCGTTGATCCGCACCACCGCTTCCCAGCCCGCAAGCGCCAGCGCCAGGATGACGGCCGGGAGCAGGAACTCGGTCAACCGATGCGGAAGCAGGTTCTGCCACGCGGCGTCGCGCGCCGTCGTGGTCGGTGCTTCCGGGACGGAGGCCGAAAGGTCGTCGACGGGTTCGAGCGCGCTCATAGATGCTCCTCGGCGCCCATGGCCCCGTGCAGCGCCTGCGAGGCACGCCGGCAGGTCTCGTTGTAGAGGCTCGTCGTGCGGAAGTCCTCGGTACGTCGGGGCGGAGCCGGGACCGGAATGGTCTCGACGACACGGCCAGGACGAGATGCCATGACGACGATCCGGCTCGACAGATAGACACTCTCGTAGACCGAGTGCGTGACGAAGACGACCGTCGTGCCGAGCTCGGCCTTGAGGGCCACGAGGTCGTCGTTGAGCCGGAAGCGCGTGATCTCGTCCAGGGCCGCGAAAGGTTCGTCCATGAGGAGCAGCCGAGGCCTCAGCACCAGGGCACGGGCGATCGACACCCGCATCTTCATGCCGCCGGAGAGCTCGCGGGGGTAGCTGCGCAGGAACTTCGTGAGGCCGACGCGGCCGAGCGCCTCTTCGATGCGCCGCGAGGCGTCGCGGCGTCCGATCTTCCGCAGGCGGAGCGGCAGGAAGACGTTGTCGAAGACCGTGGCCCAGGGCATCAGGGTCGGCTCCTGGAACACGAACCCGACCTCGGGCTGCGCGCCCGGCCACGCCACCGTTCCGGTGCTCGGCTCGGCGAGGCCGGCGAGGATCCGGAGCGCGGTGGATTTCCCGCAGCCGGACGGTCCGATGAGCGACAGGAACTCGCCGTCGAAGACATCGAGGTCGAGCCTGCTCAGCGCCACGGTGCCATTCCCGAACGATTTCGAGATGCCTCGGAGCTCGACGAGGCTTCGATGTCCGATGTCTTCGGCCGAAGCCGCCGCAACGCTACGGTTCTGCGCCATGGGGGTCGTCAGCTCCACACCTGGCCCGCCCTCAGGTCTGCCCGACGATGTCGCCGATCATGATCACGGGCTCCTTGTTGCTGAAATTCGGCACGTCGCCCAGCACCACGCCGCCCTCCGCGGCGATCGCGGCTTTGAACTGGTCCGGATGGTCGAATTCCAAGGTCGCCATGACGCTGTAGATCGCTTGGCCACCCTGCGGGGTCCCGATGAACCGCGTGACACGCCAGCCTTTGATGCCGTGCGACGCGAATCGTTCTCCGACGAGAGGCATATGCTTCGCCATGTAATAATCGAGGTTGAAAGTTGCGTCTTCGACATTCGGGTATAGAACCGTGATCGCAGTCGCCATGGAGCTTCCCTCTCGGGCTCAGTTCTTGGGTTCGAGGTCGAGGCCGACCTTCTTGTTCACGAATAGCAGCGTATAGGTCTTCTTGTAGTCGAGGTCACCGGCGATCACCCCGGCTTTCACCATTTTGTCGAAGAAGTCCTTCTGCCGCTCGTCGGTCATGGCGCCGATGCCCAGCGTCTTGGTGTCGCCGGAATCGACGATGCCGTACTGCTTCATCTTGGCGATCGAATAGGCGATCTGGTCGTCGGAAATATCGGGATTGTCCTTCTTGATGGCAGCATTGGCCTTGGCGTTGTCGCCATAGAGGTAGTTGTACCAGCCGATCATCGACGCATCGACGAAACGTTGCACGAGATCGGGATGCTGGCTGACCATGTCGAGCCGGGTCTCGATCGTCGTGGCATAGGTGCTGAAGCCATAATCGGCCAGAAGGAAGACGTTCGGCTTGAAGCCGCCCTGATGCTCCACCTCGAACGGTTCTGCGGTCAGAAACCCTTGCTGCACCGAATGTTTGTCGGCCAGGAAGGGTGCGGTGTTGTACGAATACGGCTTCACCATGTCGTCCGAGAAGCCGTAGGCCTGTTCCATCCAACGATAGAACGACGACAGCGCGTCCTTCGACACGAAGATCGGCGCCTTCTTCAGGTCCTCGAACTTGTCGAGGCCGACGCCGGGATGCGACATGACGATCTGCGGGTCCTTCTGCATCACGGCCGCGACGTCGATGATGGGGACCTTCTGTTCCAGCGCCGAATAGGCCTGGATCATGTCGTCGCCCATGTAGAAATCGATCTTTCCGGCCGGCAGGAGGATCAGGTTGTTGGCCTGCGGGCCGCCCGGAAGGATCGTGACGTCGAGGCCGTATTTGGCATAGGTCCCATCGGCCACGGCCTGATAGAACCCGCCATGCTCGGCTTCCGCCAACCAATTCGTGCCCATGGTGACATGATCGGCTGCCATCGCCGTGAGAGGCGCGAACGAGGCGAGTCCCGCCAACACGCATCCTAACCGAGCCGAATTTTGCATTCGTGTCATCTCCTACCAGTGGCTGATCGGCCGACTGCAAAGGCCATGCCCGAGCGCGATCCCACGGCCCCGGCACCCAGGCTTCGCCAACTCTCGTCGACCTTGCAACAGGATCGTCTGCCGCAACGCCCCGGACGTGCGCCGGACGGCCAGCGCCGCACCCCCGTTCCTGCAAGGCACGATGCGCCTTTCCGCCCGACACCGGCGCGAACGGCTTGCACGGCTCGCGCAGGACTTTTAGCCTGCGTCCATGTCCGATCGTCTCAATCCGTCCAGCATCCATCCCCCTTTCGCCCGCTATGCTCATGGCGTCGTGGTCGAGACCGGGGCCCGCATGGTGTTTTGCTCGGGGCAACTCGGGATCAGGCCGGATGCCACGATCCCGACCGACGTCGAGGCCCAGACCGCCCTCTGCTTCGACGCCATCGCGGCGATCCTGGGCGAAGCCGGGATGGGCCTTTCGGATCTGGTCCGGATCAACGCCTATGTGACGGGACGCGAACACCTGGCCGGCTACATGGCGGTTCGGGACCGTGTCGTGACGGCGCCCCCGCCGGCCTCCACCTTGATGATCGTGTCGGGCTTCGCCCGCCCTGAGTTCCTGGTCGAAATCGAGGCAATCGCGGCAACATCCGCTTAAGCGAGAGGCATCGGATGGCGCACCCGGCGAAGAAGTTCTGGACCGAGATGACCTGGACGGATTTTCGGGACGCCGAGATGGATCGCGTCATCGCGGTCCTGCCGGTCGCCGCGGTGGAGCAGCACGGCCCGCATCTGCCGGTCGGCGTCGACACCTACATCATGGAGGGCTACCTCCGCCGGGCGGTTGAGCGCGTACCGGCCGACCTGCCGGCCCTGTTCCTGCCCGTGCAAGCCATCGGCAAATCCAACGAGCACATCGAATTCCCGGGGACCCTGACGCTGTCGGCCGAGACCGTGCTCCGCGCCTGGTTCGAGATCGGCGAGAGCGTCTACCGGGCCGGCGTCCGCAAGCTCGTGATCGTCAACTCCCACGGCGGCAACATTCCTCCGCTCGACATCGTGGCGCGCGAGCTCCGCGTGAAGCTCGGCATGCTGGTCGTGGTGGCGTCCTGGAACCGCTTCGGCTATCCGGACGGGCTTTATGGCGCGAGCGAGCGCGTGCACGGGATCCATGGCGGCGAGGTCGAGACCTCGCTGATGCGGGCTTTCCGGCCCGAGCTCGTGCGGGACGGCGAGGTCCGGGACTTCGCGCCGAACTCGGTCGGCATCGAGCGCGATTTCACCTGGCTCCGCGTCACGCAGCCGATCGGGTTCGGCTGGATGGCACAGGATGTCTCGCCCCGGGGCGCCATGGGCAATGCCGCGGCCGGCACCGCGCAAAAAGGCGAAGCTTCGGCCGACTACGGGGCCACGGCTTTCGTCGAACTGCTGCAGGACGTCGACGCTTTCGACCTCGGCCGGCTCGAGAGCGGGCCTCTCAAGGCCGAGATGTGACGCGGCGGCCCGTCTCGGGGGTGTCGCGCGCCGGGCTCAGCTGAACAGCGATCGAAGCTGGCCGATCAGGAAGGAACGCCTGGTTTCCGAGAGTTTGGCCAGAAATGTTTCCGCCCACCGGTCGATGTCGTTCCTGGCGATGCGCTCGAACATCGATCGGAAGCGCGCCTGACGCTCGTCGAGCGGCATCTCGAGCGCCATGCGCATCGCCTGGGCCATGCCTTCGGTCTCGTGCGGGTTGACGATGAGGGCGGCGTCGAGTTCGGCGGCGGCACCGGCGAACTGCGACAACACCAGCACGCCAGGGTCCTCCGGATCCTGGGCCGCCACATATTCCTTGGCGACGAGGTTCATCCCGTCCCGCAACGGTGTCACCAGGGCGGCGTTGGCGATGCGGAAGATCCCGGCGAGGTCCGAGCGTGGGTAGGACCGGTTGATATAGCGGATCGGCGTCCAGTCGGCCTCGCCGAAGCGCCCGTTCACCGCGCCGACCAGCTGGTTCACGTCCTGCGACATGTCCTCGTATTCGGGGATCTCCTCGCGGCTCTTCGGGGTCACCTGGAGGAACGTCACCTTGCTGCGCCAGTTCGCCTCGCTTTCGAGGAAATGGCTGTAGCCCTCGATGCGATGCACGATGCCTTTGGAGTAATCCAAGCGGTCGACGCCGACGAGCAGCTTCCCTCCGAGCAGGCTCTCGCGCAGCTCCCGCGTAAAATCGGATTGCACGGCTTCGACCGCGACCCCGGCGTAATCTGCGGTTTCGATCCCGACCGGGAAGGCCCCGATCCGGACCACCCGCCCGTCGATCGCGTAGGACGTCCCGTCCCGGCCCACATGAGCCCCCGTCATGCCGAGGAAGCGGCCGTAATTGTCACGGTCGTTCTCGGTCTGGAAGCCCACGAGGTCGTAGTGGCTGAGCGCGCCGACGCTCTGCTCCTGGCGCGGGATGGTGAACAGGAGATCGGCAGGCGGGCAGGGGATGTGGAGGAAGAAACCGATAGGATTGTTGAACCCCCGGGTGCGCAGCTCACGCGCCAGGGGGATCAGGTGATAGTCGTGGACCCAGATCACGTCGTCGGGCTGAAGCAGCTTCGCCAGATGGTCTGCGAAGAGCCCATTGACCCGCAGGTAGCCCGTGAGATCCGAGCGACTGAACTCGGCGAGGTCGACGCGGTAGTGGAGGATCGGCCAGAGGACGCGGTTGGCGAAGCCGTTGTAATATTCCTGGTAATCCGCGGTCGACAGCCCCGTCACGACATAGGTGATGTTGTCGCGCACCGCCGTCGCGGGCTCGGCGTCGGGATCCTCCTCGACCTTTCCGCTCCAGCCGAACCAGAGACCCGGCCGAGTTTTCAGCGCGGCATTGACGGCAACCGCCAAGCCCCCCGGCGGCGGCGGATGGCCCGGCTCTGGGACGGTGACGCGGTTCGAGACGATAACCAGTCGGCTCACCAACGGTCCTCCCAGCTCTGGGACAAGCGCATGGCCGAGTTTATGATTCCGGCCATGGAATAGGTTTGGGGAAAGTTGCCCCACAGTTCGCCTGTTGCGGCATCGAGGTCCTCGGACAGGATGCCGAAGGCGTTGCGGTGGCGCAGCACATCTTCGAACCGCTCGCGCGCCTCTTCATGTCGACCGGTCTGCGCCAACGCGTCAATATACCAGAAGTTGCACACCAAAAAGGCCGTCTCGGGAAGGCCGAAGTCGTCGGGTGCCGTGTAGCGCATGATACGGCCGTCCTGCATGAGCTCCCGTCCGATGAGGTCGAGCGTTTTCAGGAAACGCGGGTCATGGGCGTCGATCATACCGAGTTCGGGGAGCAACAGCACGCTCGCATCGAGTTGGGGATGGCCCCACGCACCGACGATCGCCTGCCGCTCCTCGCTCCAGGACTCGTGCAGCACGCGGTTGCGGATCCTGGTCGCTTCGGCGGTCCACTCGGCGTGCTCGCGCGCGAGGCCGAGGCGCCCCGCGATCCGGGCCAGACGGTCACAGGCGGCCCAGCACAGGGTCGCCGAATAGGTGTGGGTATGTTGCCGGCCGCGGAACTCCCAGAGCCCCGCGTCGGGCTCGAAGGCGTACCGCGCAGCCTGGCGCCCCAGCACCTCGAGCCGACGAAACAAGGCCTCGTCACCCATCTTGGGAAGGCGCTCGTCGACGAACATCTGCGTTGCGCCGAGCACGACCGAGCCGTACCCGTCGTGCTGCACCTGATTGACGGCATCGTTGCCGACCCGCACGGGCGCGTGATTCTTGAAGCCCTTCAGGTTTGGCGCGATCCACTCGGGCAGCGGCGTCCCCGGGATGATGCTGTGGACCGGTTGCAGGTGGGCTGCCTGGTCGAAGGCGATGTTGGTCGTGTAGTTGATGTAGGATTCCATCGTCTGGGTGGCGCCGAGGCGGTTCAAGGCGTGGACCACGAAGAAGGCATCGCGCACCCAGCAATACCGGTAATCCCAGGTCCGGATCGAGCCGGACGATTCGGGCAGCGACGTCGTGTGGGCCGCGATGATGGCGCCTGTCTCCTCGAAGGAGCAGAGTTTGAGCGTGATCGCCGAGCGGGCCACCGCCGCCTGCCATTCGAACGGCAAGGCGAGGTAGCGGGTCCAATCGAGCCAATAGTCCCTGGTCCGGTCCTGGAACTCGCGGGCCGTGGTCTCCAGCGACGCCCTGAATGGTTCGTCAGGGCCGAACACCATGGTAACCGTATGGGTCAGCGCGAAACTCGTCTCGTGCTCGATGTAGGACAGGGGCGCATCGGTGCTAAGGCGAATCGGATCGGCACCCCCCGAGTAGCGAATGTGGTTGGAGCCGAGGGCTTTCTCCGTGATCTCGCGTCCGTAATCATAGGTCGGACGGACCCGGATCGTGATGCGCGGCAGTCCTGCGACCCGCTCGACGCGGCGAACGAGTTGCGCGGGTCGGAAGATCCGCTCGTATTGCTTGAAGCGCGGAGCGAAGTCGGTGACTTTGACGATGCCGCCCTGGTCGTCGGTGAGGATGGTCTCCACGATGGCGGTGTTGCGCAGGTAGCTTGCGCTCGCCTCGACCTGATCGGCCAGGACGACGTCGCAGAACCCCTTCTCGTCGTCGCCTGCGAGCAGCCTGGAAAACACGGGATCGGAGTCGAAGCGGGGCGCGCACCACCAGACGATCCGGGCTTTGGTATCGAGCATCGCGGCGACGCGGCAGTTCCCGATCAGCGCGAAATCCATGTTGCCGGCTGGCGTCATGCCGTCACCGCTTCCGAATGGTCGATGCTGGCGAGCCATGACCTGACGGCGGCAGGGTCGGCGAAGGTCCCGGTCACGTCCGGAAGCACGTCGCTGACCGAATAGGCCCGACCTCCGAGTTCTCGGACCGCGTGAAATCCGGGCGTGTCGGTCACGTCGTCGCCGATGAAAATCGGACGGCGTCCCAGGAACGGAGGCCTCGCCATGAAGTGCTCGATGGCGGCCCCTTTGTCGACATCGGGCCGCTTCAGGTCGTAGACGCAGTGTCCGTCGAGGATCTGCAGACCGAGGTCGGGCCGCTTGGCGAGGAATCCTTCAAGCGCGAGCCGCAAACCCGAAGCGAACTGCGGTGCAGCACGGAAATGCACCGCATAGGAGTAGAGTTTGTTCTCCGCGAAGACCCGGGGAAACGGTGCGAGAAGGGCCGAAAGGGCGATCCACCCGTCTTCGGGAAGGGCCGCGGCCTTGATCCAGAGACGCTTTGGATCTTTTCCGAAGCGGAACTCCGATCCGTGCACACCGCTGGCCCTCAGCGTGAGGGGCGCGAAGAGTCGATCGAGGTCGGCGATCGTCCGACCGCTCACGAGGGCCAGCGCTCCCCCCAGCCTTTCCTCCGCTCTGACCAAGTCGCCGATGAGGTCCGTCGGCACCACCACGGTCTCCGGAGTCGGCGCGATGTCGATCAGCGTCCCGTCCACATCCAGGAAAAGGCAGGCGTTGTCCGGGGGTGGTTCGGGTCTCATCCTGGTTTGCTCGCAATGCAAGATGCGGCCAAGCCGATGCCACGCTGACGTCCCATCCCTCTGGCCGAACGTCACGCAAGAGTCAAAGCAATGATCAGGTCAAGGCAAAGCTGGCGCCATGGTGCAGCGCGGAACTATCTCACTAACGGTAGCGTTCAGGGTTGGTGACGATAGTCGTTCTCCAGCCCCGAGCGCCAGCATGAGAATCGCACAAATCGCCCCCTTGATGGAAAGTGTCCCGCCGCGTCTCTACGGTGGAACCGAGCGCATCGTGTCGTGGCTGACGGAGGAACTCGTTCGCCAGGGCCATGACGTCACGCTGTTCGCCAGCGGCGACTCGATGACAGCATCGAACCTCGTGCCGTGCACCTCCGAGGCGATCCGCCTCTCCGAAACCATGAAGGACTATCAGCCCTATACGACCATGATGGCGGATCGCGTCCGCCGACTTTCACGCTCGTTCGACATCATGCATTTTCATATCGATATGTTTCACTTTCCGCTGTTTCGAGGCTCGGAGAACAGGACGCTCACGACGTTGCACGGACGGCAGGATCTCCCCGATCTCTGGCCGTTCTACCGCGCCTTCCCCGATATGCCGCTCGTTTCGATTTCGAACGCCCAGCGTGCGCCCATCCCCGACGCGCTCTATGCGGGGACTGTCCTGCATGGTCTCCCCATCGATCTCCACGCGCCGAATTACGACCCTCGCGGCGGCTATCTGGCGTTTCTCGGCCGCATCTCCGCCGAGAAACGGCCCGATCGAGCCATCAAGATCGCGCGCGCTCTGGGGATCCCGCTGAAGATCGCCGCAAAGGTCGACAGGGCGGACCGGGAATATTTCGAGACCGAGATCAAGCCGCTCCTCGACGAGGGTGGCGGCGTGGAGTTCGTCGGCGAAGTGGACGAGCGCGCCAAAACAAAGTTCCTCGGCGAAGCGCGTGCACTGCTGTTCCCAATCGACTGGCCGGAGCCGTTCGGGCTCGTGATGATCGAGGCCATGGCATGTGGAACGCCCGTCCTGGCGTTCAGGCACGGTTCCGTCCCGGAAGTCATCGACGAGGGCGTGACGGGCAGGATCGTGGGTTCCATGGACGAGGCTGTCGCGGCGATGCCGCAGTTGCTCGCGATGGACCGTCGCAAGGTCCGTCGCCGCTTCGAAGAGCGCTTCACCGCGGAGCGTATGGCTCACGATTACGTGGACCTTTACACGAAGCAGATCGCCTTGGCGCGTCTGCCGGAGATCTCGGCCGGACAGGGTGTTCTCAAGAACCCCGACGTCGGGAATGTGCTGCAATTGCGGAACATCCTCGCGCAGTAGCGATCCGCTGAACTGCATCCGTCGAGCGACGGGATGACTCTACGATGACGAATGAATCGGCTCTCGACCTCGCCCGTGACGCCACGGGCGATGGAACGATCGACCCCACCGAAAAAGCGCCTTTCTACATATCGGCAACCGAATCGTCCGCGCGACCCCGGCATACCCTGAAGAGTGGCGACACTTTCGCGGTCATCGACAGCTATGGCGACATCGGAGCGTCCGCGGGCGGACCCGACGGTGTCTTCAACCACGACACGCGGTATCTCTCGCGTTTCGAGATGTTGATCGCCGGAACGCAGCCGCTGCTCCTTGGATCGAGCGTCCGCGACGACAACCTTTCCCTCTCGGTCGATCTGACCAATCCCGACATCTACCGGGATGGTCACATCGTCATGCCGAAGGATACGATCCACATCGTGCGGACCACGTATCTTTGGGGCGGGGTGGCGCACCAGCGGATCCACGTAGCCAACCACGGCAAGGACAAGCTCGAGTTCACGCTGTCCTTCGTGTTCGGCTGCGACTTCTCGGACCTCTTCGAGGCGCGAGGGACGAGGCGCACGAAACGCGGCGTGATCGGCGAACATTTCGACGGCGAAGCCGCAACCTTCGTCTATGACGGGCTCGACGACGTCCAGCGCCGGGCGGTCCTACGCTTCGACCCCGCTCCGCCGCGCCTCGTGCATGGTGCGGCAACCTTCGACGTCGTGCTCGAGGGCGGGGCCGCTCGCAACATCACGTTTTCGGCCGAGTGCAGCGGCATAGCGCAACCCGAACCGGTCGGCTTCATGTCGGGGCTGATGGCGGCCAACCGGCACGAAAAGCAGCTGACCCGCGGGGTCGTGACCGTCGAGACCTCGAACGACATCTTCAACGAGGTGATGTGCCGGTCGACCGCCGATCTTTACATGCTGATGACCGAGACCCCGCAGGGCATGTACCCCTACGCGGGCATCCCCTGGTACTCGACGACCTTCGGGCGCGACGGCATCATCACGGCTCTACAGATGTTGTGGCTCGACCCGAATGTCGCCAAGGGCGTATTGGCTCGGCTCGCGCATTACCAGGCCGAGACCACCGACGCCGAAGCCGATGCCGAGCCGGGCAAGATCTTGCACGAGATGCGCGGCGGCGAGATGGCGGCCTTGAAGGAAGTGCCTTTCGGTCTCTACTACGGATCGGTCGACTCGACGCCGCTATTCATCGTCCTGGCCGGCCTCTATTTCGAACGCACTGGGGACACCGCGGCCATTGCAGACTTGTGGCCGGCCATCGAGCGCGGGCTCCAGTGGATGGACGGGCCGGGTGACCGAGACGGAGACGGGTTCCTCGAATACGCGCGGGCCGACGACAAGGGTCTGCAGAATCAGGGTTGGAAAGACTCCTTCGATGCCGTTTTCCATGCCGACGGCACCCTCGCCGAGGGGCCTATCGCTCTCGTCGAAGTCCAAGGTTACAGCTACGCGGCGCGGCGGGCGGCTGCCACATGCGCCGTGGCTTTGGGCAAGACCGAACGCGCCGCTGCCTTGAACAAGGCGGCCGACGACCTCGCCCGGACGTTCGACCAGGCGTTCTGGTGCGAAGACATCGGCATGTATGCCCTGGCGCTCGACGGCAAGAAGCAGCCGTGCCGGGTGCGGACCTCCAACGCCGCCCATGTTCTGTGGACCGGCATCGCCCGGCCGGAGCGTGCCAGGCGCATCGGCCACGAGGTGACGAAGCCCAACTTCATGTCGGGTTGGGGAGTGCGGACCGTCGCGGTCGGCGAGAGCCGCTACAACCCGATGTCATACCACAACGGCTCGATCTGGCCGCACGACAACTCCCTCATCGTCCTCGGACTCGCGCGCTATGGTCTGCTCGATCAGGCCGAGAGGGTCTTCGACGCCCTGTTCAGCGCGGCCAGCTATTTCGATCTGAGACGTCTGCCCGAACTCTTCTGCGGCTTCCGAAGACGCCAGGGGGCCGCGCCCACCCTCTACCCTGTCGCTTGTGCGCCCCAGGCCTGGGCGGCCGCGACGCCGTTCCTTCTGCTGCAAGCCGTGCTGGGGCTGGAGTTCGATCCGTCGGCGCGGAGCATCCGGTTCCGGAACCCGAGGCTGCCGAAGTTCGCCGAGGAGATCACGTTGCGGAACCTCGGCTTCGACGGGGCGCGCGTGGATGTCACGCTTCGCCAAGTCGGACAGCACGTCGCCCTGCGCGTGCTGGACAACAAGGGTGCGGTGCAGGTGTCGATGCTGCTGGATTGAGGCACGGAGCCTGTGGGGAGCGACGTCCAGAAGCGTCATGCCAATGCGTTTCGACCGCCTTCACGTCAGGGAGGACAAGCTTTCGAGGTCGACATGCGCTCTTCCCTGCTCCCGGTCCCGATCGCCGCAACCGCCGCCTCGGCCTGCTCCCTTGCCGTGCTTCTCTGCATTGCCGTCGTGGATCGTCCGGCCGCATCATGGTCGCACGCGCATTTCAGCGGACATGACATCGTCTTTCGCGGTTTGACCCACATCGTCGATCCGCTGCTGCCGGGTGCCGGTCTCGGCCTCGCAGGCGCGGCTCTGGCCGCAAGCTGCGGCTGGCGCCCTGGCCGCCGCGGCCATCTCCTGATCGCCTGTTGCTTCGCCGTCCTCGTGAGCTACGCCATCAAGGAACAACTCAAGTTCGACTTCGGCCGTCTTTGGCCGGAAACCTGGGTGGATGGCAATCCGTCCTGGATCAGGGACGGTGCCTACGGGTTCTTCCCCTTCCACGGCCGAACCGGGTGGTCCTCGTTCCCGTCCGGACACATGACGGCCATCACGGCGCCCGTCTCGGTGCTTTGGGCACGGTTGCCGCGCTGGCGTCCCGTCCTGCCGGTCCCCGTGATCCTCGTGGCGGTCGGGCTCTTCGGCGCCGACTTCCACTTCGTCGGCGACATGGTGGCCGGCTGCTGTCTCGGTACGGTCTGTGGCCTCGGCGTCCTCGCGGCATTGCGTCCGGATTGGTCGCCGCTCCAACCGGCCGACCGCTGACGATGGCCGGGTTTCGCGCGTCTCGTGCGATACGACCGCCGATGCCGCCATGGCTCCGTCGAGGAACGCTCCGAGTTCCCGGCGCAGATCTCAGCAAGCTCCCGATCGGACTCGACCTCGGCAGCATCAGCGTCGCCGAGGGCTTACGGGCGGCCGTCGCGTCCGGCGCCGTGCTCGTGGTGAACATCTGGGTGCAATCGCCGGCGCTGCTCTTCGTCGCCTTCGCGGCTACGCTCACCTGTTTCTGCGATACGGGCGGAGCCCTGCGCGATCGCGTACCGGCCTTGCTCGGCTTCACGCTGATCGGAGCCGCCCTCTGGAGCGGCTTCGGCCTGCTGCACGATCTCGGTCTGCCGTTCCTGCTGCCCGGGGCGGCCCTCGTGATCTTCTGCAACAGCATGGCCCGGGCCTGGGGCGTGAGGGCCCAGGCGGTCGGAAACGTGATGACGGTCGTCGTCGCGCTCGCGGTCGACCGCCCTCTCACGCTGCCGGAAGCGGGCGTGCTGTTCGTCTCGTTCATCCTGGGCGGCGCATGGGCGATCCTGCTGACGATCGGGATCTGGCGCATCTATCCGGATCGCGCCGTCACGCGGCTCGTCGCTTCGAATTGGCGTCTCCTGGGGCTCTTCAGCCGCGATCTCGTCGCGCTGCTCGCGGGCGGCAACGGAGGGCTCGAGCCCTGGGAAGCGCATGCGCGCGCCCATCGCCGTGCGGTGCGGGACGCTCTGGAGGAGACGCGCGTGGCGCTCCTCGATGCCGTGCGCCCACCCGGCCCGGTTTCGGCCGTCTCGGCTCGCAATCTCCTGATGGTCGAGAGCCAGGACCGGATCTTCGGCGGTTTGATCGCCTTAACCGACATGCTGGAATATGCGGAAGATCCAGCGTTGCGTGCCGCCGCGGTGAAGTTGCTACGTCGGTTGCGCCCGCTTCTCGACCTTTGCGGGCGCGAGCCCGACGTTCGGCCCGAACGCCTCGAGCCGGTGCTCGCCCGGCTCGCAGCGTCCTGTGCCGACCACCCCTCGCTGGCCGGGATCGGTGCCCTCTTCGTCGAGCGCCTGCGGGTCGGGTATCGTCTGAAGGGCGAGGCCGAGGGCAGGCCTGCCCCTGGCGCCGCGCCCTCTCGCGGCCTCACGGCCGCCGATGTCATTGCGCCGCTCAGGGCCAACCTCGCTTGGTCCTCGGCCATCCTGCGCCATGCGGTCCGCGCCGTGGTGCTGACCGTCGTGGCGGTCGCCATCTCGCTCCACTGGTGGAGCGTCTACGCGCATTGGCTGACCATCACGGTGGCCCTGACGATGCAACCCTATTTCGCCGCGACCTGGCAGCGAGCGCTGGAGCGGATCGGCGGTACGGTGCTCGGTGCCCTTCTCGGAGGTGCGCTGGCGTTTCTGCCACAGACGACGATCACCGAGTCGCTGCTGATGGTTCCGCTCTGCATCATCGGCTTCTCGGTTCGCCAGGTCAGCTACGGCGCTTACGTGGCCTGCCTGACACCGCTGGTCGTGATCCTGTTCGAAGTCGCCGAACCGGGTCATAGCGCCTGGACGATCGCCGCGATGCGGACGCTCTACACCGTCGGCGGCGGCATGGTCGCGGTCCTGGCCTGCATGGTGCTCTGGCCGAGCTGGGAGCCCGATCGGACCGTGCAAGGTCTCGGCGACGCCCTGCGAGCCCATGCGCGCTATGCCAGGGCCATCTTCGAGGACACGCCGGAAGACGGCCGTCACGCCACCGTCGAAGCGGCACGCCGGGCCTGCGGCATCGCCAGCAACAATCTCGAGGCGTCGCTGTCGCGTGCGCTTCAGGAGCCGAGGCGAGGGCAGGGGCGCAAGCTGGAGATCGTTCTCGCGGCCGACGCCGCGTTGCGGCGCCTCGGCGGAGCCCTCCTGGCCTTGCAGCACGATGCTCGCCGCCGAGCCGGTCTGTCGGATGCCGATTGGACCGCATGGGGTCGGTCCATCCCGGAGGCGCTCGACGCGCTCGCTGACGGAGCACCGATGGCCGCGCATCCCGGAGCTCCGCCTCAGGGGACCCTCGGGCGGATCGGCCGGGTGATCGACGTCTTGCGCGACATCCTGGCCGAGATGGCCGAGGCAGGACCGGCGGTGGGCGTGCCGCCACCGACGAGCCCCCAGGCGACCGGCACGCAACCCGTGTCACCCTGATGACGTTGAGTCACGCAGTGAGCAGGTCGCCGGGGCGTTGACACGATGATGAAGAGCGCGGTCCTGGCTGTGGTTGCCGGTTGTCTTCTCTGCTCCGGAACATATGCGGTTCGGGCGCAGGACGTGGACAGTCCGGGCTCCCTCTCCGCAAGCCCGTCCGAGCGGAAGCTCGGCGGAGACTTCGTCTGTACGGCCACCAATGCATTGCGGGACAAGAAGTGCAGCGTCAGCTGCCCGTCTCGCGAGACCGCCGACTGCGAGGACGTCGACGGCAGCGATACTCCGGTCTGCCAATGCACCAAGAGTTGATCGCGGATCGTCGTGCCTCGCGAAGGCCGCCGTCATCGTTCCGGCGGCTTCTTTCATGACGGCTCCGGACTAGACGCCGCTCGGCCGGTCTGATAACGCGGGCGCGTGCAACAGACGATTTCCGCATGCAGGAATTAGGCTACCCTCCTGCTCGGGGCAGACCACATACAGGACACCGGCTTGCAAGTTCTCGTTCGGGACAACAACGTCGATCAGGCCCTGAAGGCCCTGAAGAAGAAGATGCAGCGCGAAGGCATCTTTCGCGAGATGAAGCTTCGCGATCATTTTGAAAAACCGTCCGAGCGACGGGCGCGCGAAAAGGCCGAGGCCGTGAGGCGCGCGCGCAAACTGGCTCGCAAGCAAATGCAGCGCGAAGGGCTTCTGCCGGCGAAGCCGAAGCCGCTATCGACCCCGCGTTAAGGACGTCGACCCGTTTACGATCCGTCAACCACGGTCTGGTTCAGTGCGACCGATGTCGCGGCTGCTGCCGAAAAGCTCCCGGGTGTCCATCGGGTGAAGCGGTATTGCAACACTCGGGGTTTTCTTTGTTGACGACCCCAGTTGAGCCGCAATGTAGCGGCACTCCGGGCAGCGACGAAAGCCGATGAGCGGCCGGCTTGCTTAGAGTAGAATGGGCGATATGACGAAGGCTAAGAGCTCCAGCAAATCCGACCTTCGCGGCCGGATCGCACATGTCTCGGCCGTCCGCCGCTCGGCTCTGCCCGTCGTCTTGCTCGTCAGCCTCGGTCTGGCGGGTTGCGAGTCGGTCGGCGCGGTCGGTTCGGTCGGTATGGGCATCGCCGAAGTCACGCCTCCCTCGAAAGACACGTCGGTCAATCTGGCATCTCTGTCGGATGTCGTGGCCCGCAATCCGCAAGATGCGGAAGCCTATAACACCCGTGGCGCCGCTTACGCCCGGACCGGCGATTTCGAAAAGGCCATCGGGGATTTCACCAAGGCCGTGCAGATCGACCCGAACAATGCGGCCGCCTATACCAATCGCGCGCTGGCCTACCGGCAAACCGGTCATAACGATCTGGCGTTGGCCGACTTCAATCATGCGCTCCAGAGCAATCCGAACCATGCGCCGGCTTACCTCGGCCGTGGCAACCTGTTGCGGGCACAGGGCAACTACCCGCAGGCGCTCGCCGACCTCGATCAAGCCATCAAGCTCAACTCAGAGGGTGCGTTGGGAGCGCAAGCGTTTCACGCGCGCGGTCTGATCCATCAGCGGCAAGGCGAACAGGCTCTTGCGATCACCGATTTCGACAATGCCATCGATCGCGATCCCTTTGCGGCGGCGCCGTATCAAGCGCGCGCCCAGAGCCTGACGGCGCAGGGAAAATATGCGCAGGCGATCGAAGACGACAATGCCGCACTGAACGTCGACTCGAAGAACGCAGAGGCTTGGGCCGATCTCGGCTTGGCCTACGAGAAGAGCGGCAACAATGCCAAGGCGAGGGAGTCATATTCGCGAGCCAAGGTCATCGATCCGAACAACCGCGTGGCCTCGGACGGCTTGTCCCGGATCAGCTGACGCGACGCCCGTTTCTCGCCCGAGCGTCACCGGTACGCGCCGGTCGGCCTGCGCTGGGTCCGGTCAGGCGCACTGCAGCGCATCCGATGGCGTGGTGTCCGTGTCGGGCGGGACCGCGAAATCGTCGTGGTGTCGCTCGGCCGGGCGGCCCTTCGACCCTTCAGTTTCGCTTCCCGACGGGTCGACTTCCTGCACGTCGACCGAAACCGACATGCCGACGTAATCGGCGGCCGCGCCGAAATAGCTGCCCTGAAGCGGGATCGCCTGCCGTGGGTCGCGCGCCACGGCGACGCGTATGAGATCGCGGTTGCCCACGATGCCGTTGGTGGGGTCGAACTCGACCCAGCCCGCGCCGGGCAGATAGACCTGGCACCACGCATGTGTGTTGCCCCCGCCGACATGCTCGTCGCTACGCTCGCTCGGCACGTAGAGGTACCCCGACACGAAGCGTGCCGCGAACCCGAGAGCCCTGACGGCTTCCATCATGAGGACCGCGAAATCGCGGCAGGTCCCTTTGCCGCTGTTGAGCGTCAGGAGCGGGTCTTGCGTGCCGCGCTCGAAGCGTTTGGCATAGGTGAAGCTTTCCTTGATGGCGTAGGTGAGCGTCATCAGCAGTTCGCCCGTGTCGGTGCGCTGCCCGTAGCGCACGAAACGCCGGACCCATTTGTCGAGCTGGTGTTCGGGATCGAGATATTGCCGTTCGATCAGCCGCGACACATCGGGTCGTTCTTCAGCGCCGTAGGTGAAGGGATAGGTCTTGGCATAGTCTTCGATGACGAAATCGGGCGCGTTGGATGGCGTATGGTCGAGCGTGATCGAGGTGTCGAACGTCAGGATGGAGCTCTCGGAGCCGAAACTCGCCACGGCGACGCAATTGCCGAAAACGTCGTGAAACCAACGGACCCGCTTCGGTTCGGGCGAGATGATCATCTCGGACGAGATCAAGCGCTGGTCGTAGCTGTCCCGGGGGCGAAACATCAGGCGATGCTCCCCGAAGCGCACCGGCGCCTTGTACTCGTATTTGGTGATGTGCCGCACCGAGAGAACCGTCATCCGCGTTCCATGTAATCGCCTGCGAATTCGTCAGCGTCACGGATCATTCTCCGCAGCAGACCTGCTGGCTCGAATGCGACCTGTGGCGCCCCCCGATCGACGCGGTCCACCCTAGGCCTCCATACACGACCGCCTCGCGTTCCTTCCAGTCCGATCCTGTGACGTCAAACGGCGGGCATTTGAGGTTGCTCTTCGGAGATGGTTGCAGAGAATTTCGCCGTGTAAGTGTGCCTGAAGCTCTCGGGTTCGGTGACTTCCTCGGTGATGACGTCGAATCGCCCGAGTATGGCTTGGCCGAACGCCGTCGATATGGCGACATCGGTGGCGTCCCGACCACGCGCCATGACGACACGGCCGATGCGGGGTGTATTGTGGCGTGCGTCGAACGTGTACCAGCGGCCGTCGAGATAGACTTCGAACCAGGCACTGAAGTCCATTGGGGCATCGACGGGCGGGATCCCGATGTCGCCGAGATAGCCGGTGCAATAACGGGCCGGGATGTTCATGCAGCGACACAGGCTGACAGCGAGATGCGCGAAGTCGCGGCAGACTCCGACCTGCTCCTGATGGCCTTCGCTCGCCGTCCTCGTGGAGCGTGCGAGCTGGTAGTCGAAGCGGATCCGGTTGTGCACGTAGTCGACGATGGCCTGGACCCGCGCCCAACCCCGCGGTGTCCCGCCGAAGAGCGACCAGGCGATGTCGCTCAAGAGGTCGGTGTCGGCATAGCGGCTGCCCATCAGGAAGATCAGCACGTCGTCGGGCAGGCGGTCGACCGGCACCTCCTGGGCATCCCAGTTGACCTCGTCGGGCAGACCGCTGTCCTCGATGACGAAATCTGCCGAAAGATGAAGGTCGCCCGGCGGCACCATGATGCGGGTCAGCCTGTTGCCGAAGTGATCGAGTACGACGCGGACGGGAAGGTACGGATCCGTCTTCATCACCTGTTCCGAGACGAGATCGCGCTCTCGCGACGGGTGGACACTGAGAAGGAACTGCATCGGCGTCGGCATGGAGCTGAAGTAGGAGATGTCGTATCCGCAGCGAATCTTCATGTCGGGTGTACTCCAACGGCGTAGGGGTGCGGTTCATGCGGCGCGGTCGGGCCAAAAATGGCCCAGCTCCGCATGCAAGAAACGGGCAAAGCTTCATCGTCGTCCGGGAAGATCTGGGCGCGCGTCATATGACTTTGGACGATGAACCGACCTCCCGGCGCAGCGCCCTCACGGCCGACTGGACAGCTTGGTCGAGGCGCGTAGCCTCGTGCCGATCCTCGCGTCCGCGCGCCAGCGACAGAACCCCGACCTGAAAGGCCGCATAGGCGATGCGGAAGAAGGCGACGAGGCCTGGGTGACAGCTTTGCCGGCCTTCGGTCTCGACGTTCCGGCGCAGTCGCTCCGCCTCTTCGCACGAGAGTTCGAAGGCGACGGCGGCGCCCGCCACGTCCCAGGCGATATCCTGGCAGCCGATGAGATCGTGTCCGCAGCAATGATCGAGGGCGTCGGTCTTGATCCATCGGCCCCGGCCGTCCACCAGCCATTCATGGGCGTGGAGCTTGCCATCGATGGCGACCGGGCGTGCGGCTCCGGCGAGCTCTCGAAGCCGCCTCTCCCAGGGCTCGAGAGCGCGCGACGCTGCTTCGCCCAGCGCTTCCGTCCCGTTCGCCTTGGCCATCTCGTACAGACCGGCGAGCGAAGCTCCCGCGGTATGCCGCGCCGGAAAGGCCCGCACCCGAAAGCCGAGATAACGGGCAAGGTGCGCCAAGAAGGCGTCACGGTCCTGTTGCGGCCGCTGCATGGGAGACGCGTCGACGCGCCAAGGCTCGACCAGGAACCCATGACGCCACGCCAAGGGCTCGAGGGTGAAACCCGCCGCCGCCAACGCCTCGGCACGCGCCACCTTCCGGCGGCCGAACTCACCGAGCCCCGTGAATTTCAGCAGGAACGATCCTCGCGAACTCTCGACCAGGTATTTGCGCCGCTCGTTCTGTCGATCCACGGCCGGCCACTCGGTCTCGTTCTCGTACCGGTGCCCGCGCCATCGGCCGCCCGCGATGTCGAGGAGACCGCTTTCGGGATCTCCGGTCACGTCCCCCACCCAGGCGGCGAGGCCGCGCTTGCGCCCCGCATCCGGCCCGATGAGGGTCTCGAAGCTCGTGACGCAGCGAGGCACCCTGGACCAGAAGCGGCGACGATCCTCGTCCGCCATGGCGCCCGGCGGGTTGGCGTGGCTCGGGAACAGAACGAGGCGGTCGAGTGCCGTTCCACTCTCGACGAGTCGATCGGCCACGGCCGTGAAGGAACTGCCCGACAGGCCGGGTCCCTCGTCCACGATCGCCCAGGTCTCGCCTGCATCCTGCTGGAGTTTCGCGAGCACTCGCGCACCTGGCCTCGTCTTGCGTGAGAAGGGATGCCCCATCGGTCGCAAGGTGAGCGGCGCGGGCGCGTTCAGGGCCGCAGCGACGGCCGCGGCCAACGACGTGCCGATCGAGCGGATGCCGACGACCCGCCGAGCCCTCAAGCCCGGGGTCCTTGCGGATTGCCAGAAAGCTTCCGGGTAAACCGCATAATGAGCGAAGCCTTCCGGGCGGCGGATATCGAGAAGGGTGGGCAACCCGTCGAGCGACTCGAGTTTCTTCAGGGCTTCGGCGATCGTCGCCGCGGGTTCCACCTCCGCTTCGAAGTCGCCGTCCCACGATCGCCCCATGATCCCGGCCAGGATGAGGGCAAGGGCCATCGCGGCCCGCTCCGGCTCGCCGCCGTCGTCGACGCCGGTTTGCTCCAGCGCCGCATCGGCCAGTCCCTGCACCATCTCACCCGCCGACACGAGGGCCGACGTCCAGGCCGCATGCCGGTCAATGCCGCGCCGCGAGGTCATACCCGCCACGATGTCCGTCCCGATGAGATCGAGAAGCTCACGCGTCGGTACGGGCGCCGTCACGTCGCCGTAGAAGATCACGGCATCGGCGATCGAAGATGGCGGTAGGCCACGCTGGCGAAGCTGTCGAATGTCGGGATCTCCCAGCTTTCGCCGGATCTCGCCTGGCGCTGCCGCAGCCAATCGCGCCAGGCATCGTACTGAGCCGGACTCGGCGAGACGCGCTCCCGCCGGTCCTTGGCCAGGTTCAGGGCATCGAGCGGCGTGAAGCCTTGCGCCACGAGAGCCGCCAAGGCCAGCGTGGCCGATCGCCCGATCCCGTGCTCGCAGTGAACCAGGGCGCGGTGGCCGGCCCCGACATGGCGGGAGAGGAAGGCGATGCCCATGTCGAGGACGGTCGGCGGCAAGGCGGCATGGTCCTCGATCGGGAGATGCAGGAAGTCGATGTCCTGTTGTTGCAGGATTTCGGCGTCGTCGAGCGCCTCGCTGCGGAGATCGACGACGGCCGCTATGGTTTGATCGACCCTCAGGCGCCCGAGTTCCGCATCGGACAGGCGTCCGCCCAGGGCGAGGGTCGGAGTGATCCAAGAAAGGTTCAAGACGGTGCCTTCGAGCCGACGCCCGGTGCTCGGGAGCCGAGGCGAGCCCCACGATCCGAAGGCCGGCGGGAACCCCGTCTCGGCCCGTCGGTTACGACAGCGGGGAGCAAGGATCCCAGACCCACGCCTTGAACGGGAACGACATGACGAACGAACATTCTGCCGGCGGACTGTCCATGATGGAGAGAGCGATTTCGGCCGGAGCCGGTTTGGCGCTGGCGGCTGCGGCCGCCAAGCCGCGGCCCAACCCCGCCCTGAGCGTGCTGGCCCTCGGAGCCGGCGTGTTCCTGGCCTATCGGGGCGCGGTCGGCTACTGCCCCTTGAAGGCGGCCCTCGCCCAGTCAAGCTGAGGCCGCGCAGGAGGCCGGCGACACTCCGGCCTCCACACTGGCTTAGAGGACCGCGCTGCGGCGTGCAAAGAAGCCGTAGATGGCCAGGACCACGATCGCACCCACGATGGCGCCGATGAAGCCGGCTCCCTGGTCGGGGCCGTACCAGCCGATCGCCTGACCGAGGTACGTGGCCACAAAGGCGCCCACGATGCCGAGGATGGTCGTCATGATGAACCCGCCGGGCTCGTTGGGGCCGGGCATGATGAACTTGGCGATGACCCCGGCCAGAAAACCGATGATGATGATCCACAGAATGTGCATGGAACGGAACTCCGCGCTGAATCCGAAACTTCCGCCATCGAGCGGCAGGGACGACCCCTGCACAACGCAATAGTGGCGCTGAAGTTTTGCTGGCTCGTGCGTCGCCGAGCGGTTTTTTGCGGGGTCGAACGCTCAAGGAGGTCGGCCGGGCCGTGTGAGGCCGGGACCCGAAGGCGAAACGGTCTGCAGCGCCACGCCGGTCGTTAGATTTCATCCGGAAGGCGGTGGGATTGTGTCCCACGCTGGCTTGGGCAATGGTGCGCCGTGCCGAACTCGCTGTCCGACCCACCTCTCGATACGACCAAGCTGCATGCCGCAATGGTACGCCTGCTTCGTCCGCTCGTTCGCCTTTTCGTGCGCCGCGGCATCACTTTCCCGGCCGTCTGCGACATGCTGCGTGAGCTTTACGTCAATGTGGCCGAGCACGATTTCGCGCTGTCCGGAAAAGAGCAGACCGACAGTCGGGTCAGCCTCCTGACCGGCATTCACCGCAAGGAGGTCAGGCGGCTGCGAGGGGCCGGTGCGCCCGTCAATGTCGTGCCGGCCTCGCTCTCGCGGACAAGCCGGATTCTGGCACGGTGGCTGGCCTCGGCCGACACGACCGACCCGGAAGGCCGTCCCTTGCCGCTTCGCCGCGTCGCGTCGCCCGGCGAACCCTCCTTCGAGGCGCTCGTGGCCTCGGTGACGCGCGACCTGCGTCCCCGTGCGGTCCTCGATGAATGGCTCGACCAGAACCTCGCCACGCTCTCGGCGGACGATGTCGTGACCCTGCTCGAAACCGCTTTCGTGCCGCAGGCGGGCGACGAGCAACAGCTCTACTACTTCGGCCGGAACCTCCATGACCACGCGGCCGCAGCCGTCACCAATGTCCTCGGCGAACCGTCGCGTTTCCTCGAACGGGCCGTCCATTACGACGGCCTCTCGCAGGATGTCGCACGCGATCTCGAAGCACGATCCCGAGACCTCGCCGTGCAAGCCTTGCGCACGGCCAACCGAGAGGCCCACGGCGCCTGCGAAGCCGATCCCGGAGGTCGCTGGCGTTGGAACTTCGGTGTCTACATCTATGCGGAGGAAGTGCCTGCCGCCGAGGCTGCGCCGATCGCCGCAACTCCGGACGCCCAGGGGGCGGGGGAGTGACGGCCCGCCGGCGTTTGGGCATCGGCGCCGCGTCCGCTCGACGCGGTTCCTCGCCGCTCGGCTTGCCGGGGTCGCATCGTTGCGGCCTCGTCGCGCCAGCGGCGTAGGGAGGCTCGATTGAGCGAAGACCGGATCCCACCGGCAAGGTTCACCCGGCGTGCCGTCGCGGCGATGCTGTTCGAGATCGGCCTCGCTGGGCTCGCGCGCGCCGCCGCACAAGGCCAGCCGGGAGAGGACAGAGGCATCGGGGGCACCGGCGTCGCGCCGGCGGACTCGGCCGAGCGATCGGGACAGGACCGAGGCATCGGGGGAACGGGCGTGATCGGGACGATACGCCGCTTCGGCAGCATCGTGGTCAACGACCTGCACGTCACCTTTCCGCCCTCGGTCCGCGTCACGATCGACGATCTGCCGGCGACGTCGCGCGACCTTCGCCTCGGCCATGTCGTGGAGGTCTTGGCCCATGGTCGGAGCGGGAAGCTGAGGACGACCGTGATCGCGGTGCGCAGCGAGGTGGTGGGCCCGATCGATTCGGTCGAACAGGACGGCTTCAAGGTTCTGGGCCAGAGGATCGTTCTGGAGCCCGGCAAGCTCTCGATCGGCCGCCACCCCGGAGAGGTCGTCGCGGTCAGCGGACTGAGGCGGCCCGACGGCAGCGTCGTCGCGAGCCTCGTTGAGCCGCGGCCCGGCGCTGTCTCACGTCTGCGTGGCTCCCTGCGGGCCGACGAGGGCGGCGGGCTCACCATCGGGACTTTGCGTATCGCGGGCCTGGAACCGAAGCTGGCCGGCCGCCGCGTCTCGCTCGTCGGCGACAGGCGCGACCAAATATTCGAACCCACGACCGTCGTGGTCGAACCTGTGGTTCCGTTCGCGACCGAGGCCGACCACCTCTCGCTCGAAGCCTATGTGGCCTCCTCCAGCGATGGTCTGAGCCTCGGATCGGGGCTTGTTCTTGGTGGCGTCGAGAGCGTCTCGGTGCCGCCGACGGGCAAGCCCGTGCGGGCCGTCGTCACCGCGACGGTGAGTCCGGAAGGCGTGGTGACGGTCGAATCCGTGCGGATCGAGCACGAGCCGATCACGCCCGAAGGGGTCCGGTCACGCCGCGACAAGGCGCGGAACGGCGGCCCGGATCGGACCGGGTTCGGTGGCCAGACCGGAACATCAGCCTCCGGCCACAGGTCCGGGTCGGGTCACGAGGGCTCGTCGGGGCGCGGCGGTGGTTCACGGAGTTCCCCGTCGCGTTGAACCGTCGGCGGACCTTGCCTCGTCGCGTGGCGTCCGGATCATTGCCCTGCTGTCTGGAGAGCCGCGGCTTCGGTCAAGACGGTCAGGCGCTGGGTTTTGCCACCTCTGCCGATCGGGACGAGGCGAAGGCTGTCGGGACCCGAAGCCTCGGGCTTGAAGCAGGATTGTGCCGTGTCGCCGATCGTTCGCGTCTGGCAAAGGCCGCTCTTCGATGCGCGCCAGTGGCCGACCGTGACCGAAACGGCCGCCTGGTGCGTGGCATCCCCCGCGGTCGGGCGGACGTCGAGGACGCGATTGTCCTCGGCGTAATACAGGATGCGTCGGTCGGCACCGGAGACGTCGTCGCTGTCGACCGAGACGAGACGGCCGACGAACCCTGCCCAGAGCGCGGCCCCGGCGGCGCCTCCCTTCGAGGGCGGAACCGCGGCGCCTCCCGGTGCCTCGTCGATGAAGGGCACGTGGTCGGGGAACTTGGCGACATTGCCCTTCAACAGGGTCAGGGTCGCGCCCCCGATCGAGACGGTACCGAGTTTCGCGCCGGGGAACTCGTATTGACCGTCGAGCGTGATCGTGAGCGGACGGCAGCTGGGCGTTCCGTCACCTGCGATCTCGCAGAGATCGGAGCGGTTGCGGTCCCACGCGGAAGCCACGAAGCTCCGCTCGGTGCCGTCGTCCTGAACGCCGCGGGACGCGAAATAGGTGAAGTGCGCGGGTGTCCCGGGTTCTTCACGCTTCAGCGTGTTCCCGGTGAGGTAATTGACGGCTTCCACCCCGGCGAGGGTCGGTGGAACGCCCGTCTTCTCTTCCGCATAGGCGAGAGGATTGGGTTTTCGCAGCGCCGAGTCGTGGCCGATGGCGCCCGTCGTCATGCTCCGGTCGATGCCGGCCTCCGCCCGCTCCGACGCTGCGGCGACGGGATGGGGCGGCACCGGAGCCGGACGTTCCGTCCGGGCCGCGGCGGACTCGACAGGGCTAGCCCGCAGACCGACATCCCCGGTGCCGATGCGTCCCCAGAACACGGCGGCCATGCAGGCCAAGCCCACCATGACGCTGACCATTGCGGACGCCGTCTTCGAACCCACCATCGCTATCGCCCCGTCCTGCCAGAGCCGCCGGACTTCGGACGGAACACCACGATGCTTAAGGAAGCCTTGAAGATTCCGGCGTCTCGCGACCTTCGCCGCCGTGGCCTCTGGCCGATGCTGCGGCGGGGTTGCCGCTTTGCAATCCTTCGCCTGTTGGCCTAAGCAGCGACGGTGTCAAAGGAACGAACATTGGGACAGAAGCAGCTTCGCGTCGGCCTCGTCGGGGTAGGAAATTGTGCCTCGTCCTTGGTGCAGGGCCTCCAATACTATTCCGAGGCACGCTCTAACGAGCCGATCCCGGGCCTGATGAACGTCGAGGTGGGCGGCTATCACGTTGGCGACGTGAAACCCGTGGCGGCTTTCGACATCAATGCCGACAAGGTGGGCTGCGACCTCGGCGAAGCCATACTGGCGGCGCCGAACAACACGCATCGTTTTGCCGCAGTCCCGCATCTCGGGGTCAGGGTCGAGCGGGGACCCACCCTCGATGGTGTCGGTCGCTACCTGCGCGACGTCGTCAAGGAGTCGGACGCAGAGCCCGCCGATGTGACCGCCATCCTGCGGGACAGGCGTGTCGATGTTCTCGTCTCCTACCTGCCCGTGGGGTCGCAGCGGGCGGCGGAGTTCTACGCCGAACGCGCCCTCGAAGCCGGGTGTGCTTTCGTCAATTGCATGCCGGTCTTCATCGCCTCGAACCCTCAATGGGAGAAGCGATTTGCCGAGAAGCGGCTGCCGGTCATCGGCGACGATATCAAGAGCCAGGTCGGCGCCACCATCCTGCACCGCACGCTCGTCAACCTGTTCCGGGACCGCGGCGTCAAGCTCGACCGGACCTATCAGCTCAATTTCGGCGGAAATGCCGATTTCCAGAATATGCTGGAGCGGGACAGGCTCGAATCAAAGAAGATTTCCAAGACCCAGGCGGTCTCCAGTCAGTTCGACATCCCGCTCGACCCCGACGACCTCCACATCGGCCCGAGCGATCACGTCCCCTGGCTGACCGACCGCAAATGGGCGCATATCAGGCTCGAAGGCACGGCTTTCGGCGGTGTGCCCCTGAACTTGGAGCTCAAGCTCGAAGTGTGGGACTCGCCGAACTCCGCCGGGGTCGTCATCGATGCGGTCCGCTGCGCCAAACTGGCGCTCGACCGCGGCATCGGTGGCGCCTTGGTCGGTCCGTCGTCGTACTTCATGAAGTCGCCCCCGCGACAGTTCACCGACCAGGAAGCTCGCGAGCAGACCCAGAGGTTCATGGCAGGCCTGGAGTGACGTCGTGAGCCGACGCATCCCGTGCTGACCCTGTCCTTGATCAGGCATGCCAGCCACGGTCTTCTCGACCGTGTTCTGGCAGGCCGCAGTCCCGGTATCGGGCTCAGCGATGTCGGCCGGCGCGAAGCCGATGCCTTGGCGAGACATCTCGCGGACCGCGGCATCGTCCGCGTTCTGGCCAGTCCGCTCGAACGCACGAGAGAGACCGCCGCTGTCCTGGCGGCGCAGTTCGGCTGCGGAGTGGAGGTCGCCGATGAGATCAACGAGATCGATTGCGGCGATTGGACCGGCGCGGCCTTTCCGGTCCTCGCCGCGGACCCGCGCTGGCGATCGTGGAACACGGCGCGGGCCGATTCTGGCACGCCCAACGGCGAGACCATGCGGGCCGTGCAGGCGCGCGCCATGAGCCTCGTCGAGCGCCTCGCCGCCGCCGACGAGATGTCGGTCGCCCTCGTGACCCATTCCGACGTCATCAAGGCGGTCGTCTCCGCCGTACTGGGTCTCTCGCTCGATCGCCACGACGCTTTCGCGATCGAACCGGCCTCGATCACGACCATCCATTTCTGGGGCGAGGTGGGACGCGTCGCCCGGATGAACGAAGTTCCGGCGCCGTGAAGATCGTCATCTTCGGCCTCTCGGTCTCGTCCTCCTGGGGCAACGGCCACGCCACGCTCTGGCGCGGGCTCCTGAAGGCGCTGGCCCGTCGCGGCCACGACGTCGTCTTCTTCGAACGGGACACGCCGTTCTACCGGGACAACCGGGATCTTCACGCTCTCGACGACGCCGAACTCGTCATCTTCCCGGATTGGGAGACGGTGGAGAGCAGGGCGTCCCGGGAGGTCTCCGAAGCCGATGTCGCCATCGTCACGTCCTATTGTCCGGATGCGCTCCGGGCCGAGCGCCTCCTGCTCGATGCCGCGCGTCCGTTGCGGGTCTTCTACGACCTCGACACGCCCGTGACGTTGGCGAGGCTCGCCGAAGCAGGTGGGCTCGAGGGGCGAGACCGACCGGCTTACGTCGGGCCTTCGGGGTTCGCGGGCTATGACCTCGTTCTTTCCTATACGGGCGGGCCGGCGCTCGTTGCCCTGGTGGCGGACCTCGGCGCGCGCCGGGTGGCGCCGCTCTACGGCCACGTCGATCCGGCCCTTCACCGTCCGGTGCCGCCCCAGGCTCGGTTCGCGTCGGATCTCTCCTATCTCGGGACCTATGCGGCCGACAGGCAGGTCGCGCTCGAAGCCTTGTTCGTCGCGCCGGCGCGCGCCCGGCCGGCGCGGCGTTTTCTCATCGGCGGCGCCCAATACCCTGCCGACTTCCCCTGGACGGCCAACATCTTCTTCAAGCGGCACGTGGCGCCTCCCGATCACCCGTCCTTCTTCTCGTCGGGCCGCCTCACGCTCAACGTGACGCGTCGCGCCATGGCCGAGATGGGCTGGTGCCCGTCGGGTCGCCTCTTCGAGGCGGCGGCCTGCGGCGCCGCCATCCTGACCGATGCCTGGGCCGGCCTCGACAGCTTCTTCGCCCCGGGAACCGAAGTTCTGGTGGCGGGCGTTGGAGAGGACGCCTTGGCGGCCGTCGACCTCTCGGATGCGGAACTGCGCCGGATCGCCGAAGCCGGACGCGCTCGCGCCCTCGAGGCGCATACATCCGATCATCGGGCGGGCGACTTCGAAGTCGCGATCGAGGCCGCTCGCTCCGGCGGGGCGCATGGCGCGGGGGTAGGCTGAATGTGGGGTGTCGTTCCTGCGGCGGGCCGGGGCAGCCGGATTCAGCCGCTGGCCTTCTCGAAGGAACTGCTTCCGGTCGGCAGCCGCTTCGACGCCGGCGTAGAACGTCCCTGTGCGGTCAGCGAATATCTGCTCGACCGGATGACGGCGGCAGGAGCCGACAAGATCTGCATGGTGATCGGGCCCGGCAAATCCGACATCCTGGCCTATTACGCGGCCGGCTACGGCGGGGCATCGATCGCCTACGTGGTCCAGCCCCAGCCGAGCGGCCTGTGCGACGCCCTGTTCCGCGCAGCACCCCTGATCCCGGCCGGTGAATCCGTGATCGTCGGCTTGCCCGACACGGTCTGGTTTCCGAGGAACGGATTTTCGGCCCTGCCGGACGACGCTCTCTCGTTCCTGCTGTTTCCGGTAGACCGGCCCGAGCTCTTCGACGCCGTGCTGCTCGACGAGCGGGACGATGTCGTCGAGATCCAGGTCAAACGCGCCGACCCGTCGTCGCGCTGGATCTGGGGCGGCTTCAAGATGCCCGGCCACGTGTTCCACCGGCTCGATCGGCTGTGGCGGGAGCGCCATCGGAAGGACGAGTTCTTCGGCACGCTGGTCAATGCCTATCTGGCGGATGGCGGTCGGGCCAAGGGCGTCAAGGCCGGCGAGGCCTATGTGGACGTCGGCACCTTCAACGGCTATCGCGCCGCCATCGGGCTTCTAGGGCAGGGCGCTCCGATGACCGGTCGGACCACCAGGGCAGCTGGCCCCGAAGACGGACTTGCTCATGACGATTGAAGACACGTCCTCCACGATCCGGTCTCGGGCCGAAGCGCTCGGTCCGTGGTTCCACAACATGGACCTCGGGGGAGTCTGGACGGCGCCGGATCATTTCCTCGGCGACTACCCCGGCGTGAAGTTTCGCGGATTCGCGCACGTGCTGCCCGAGAGTCTCGCCGGCATGAGCGTGCTCGATATCGGCTGCAACGGCGGTTTCTACGCGATCGAGATGAAGCGGCGCGGCGCCGAACGTGTCCTTGGCATCGATTCCGATCCGGACTACCTGGCCCAGGCGCGGTTCGCGGCCGAGACCTTGGGCATGGGCATCGAGTTTCGCCAGATGTCGATCTACGATGTCGGCGCCCTGGGCGAACGCTTCGACCTCGTGATCTTCATGGGGGTGCTCTATCACCTGCGGCACCCGCTGCTCGCCCTCGATCTCATCTACGAAAACGTGGCCAAGGACTTGATGCTGTTCCAGTCCCTGCAGCGTGGATCGAACGACGTGGCGGCGGTCGCGCCCGATTACGACTTCTGGGACCAGGCCCATTTCGATGCGCCAGGCTATCCCAAGATGCACTTCATCGAGAAAAGCTATGCGGGCGACCCGACGAACTGGTGGGCGCCGAACCTCGCCTGCTCGGCCGCGATGCTGCGGTCGTCCGGCTTCGAGATCCTCGCCAATCCGGACCCCGAGGTCTTCCTGTGCCGGCGGGGCACCCGCGGTGACTTCGCCGAGGCGGCCTATCCGAGCAAGGGAGCCTTCCGTTGATCGAAGCCGCGATGATCTGGAACGAGCCGAACAACAAATCCCATTGGGATCCGGCGCTCGATCCCGATTGGAGCGCCTTCGCCCGGATGACGATCCTCGCCGCGCAGGCCATCAGGGCCGAGAACGCGACGCTGCCGCGCGTCCTCGGTGGCATGTCGCCGATCGATCCGACCTGGGTCCAGCACCTCGAGGCGATGGGGGTCCTGGGCCATCTCGACGCCATCGCGGTGCATGGTTTTCCGCTCGACTGGAACCTTTGGGCCTTGGACGAATGGCCTCGCAAGATTGAGGAAATCCGTGCCGTCACGAGCCTGCCCGTCTGGGTCAGCGAGGTCGGGGTCTCGACGTTCGGGGCCGAGGAAGTCCAGGAGTGGGGCCTGAAGCGCACGGCGGAACTGCTGGTCGGTCGCGCCCCCCGTATCCACTGGTACTCGCTCTACGACCTGCCGAAGGAGTGGGAAGCCACGACGCGTCACAAGGAAGCGGAAGGGTCCTCCTACTACCGGCATTTCGCCATGGGGCTGCTCCGCCAAGACGGCACCCCGAAGCTCGCCGCGAAGCAGTTTGCGGACGTGGCCCCGGCCATGGGGCTCTGCCAATGGTTCCACTTCGAGGACCATCGCCTTGACGAGGCGGTCGAATGGATGCGGCGGCTCGGCGTCACCTACCTGCGCACCGGGCTGAGCTGGGCCGACTGGTTCCGCCCCGACGCGGAGCGCTGGTTCGATCGGCTCGTCCGGACGTTGGAGCCGTTCGACACCACCGTGACGTTCTGCTTCACCCCCGAGCATCTCGGCATCGAGCCCCACCACACGAGCCCACCCCGCGAGCCGGAGCTTTTCGCCGCGTTCTGCGCCGAGATGGTACGCCGTTACGTCGGATCGGGCGCCGTGAAGCCGATCGCAACGTGAACGAGACTCTGTCCTTCTCCCGCCTGCGCGGGAGAAGGACGAACCTCAGCGGGAGAGGGTGGCGCCAGCGCCGGATCAAGGGTCTCGTCGTCGTGGCGCATCCCGACGACGAGGTCCTCGGCTGCGGCATTCTTCTGACCCGCCTTCCCGACGTCACGGTGGTGCATGTCACGGATGGCGCGCCTCGCGACGGCGCAGACGCCCGCCGGCACGGTTTCGGGGATCCGCAAGCTTATGCGACAGCGCGTTCGGCGGAAGCGCGGGAGGCTCTGGCGCTTGCCGGTGTCCCGTCGGCGCGCCACCACATGCTGGGCATCGCCGACCAGGAGGCGGCCTACCGGCTCGGCGACATCGCCCTCCGCCTCGTACCCTTTGTGAAGGACGCCGACCTCGTCCTCACCCACGTCTACGAGGGTGGCCACCCGGACCACGATGCCGTCGCGTTCGCGGTCGCAGCGGCCAGGACGCTGGCGGGTCGGATGGCCCGAAACACAATCGTCGAGATGCCGTTCTATCACGCCGGCCCGGAGGGCTGGATCCGGCAGTGTTTCCTGCCGCATGAGGGCGCGTCGGACGAAGTCCGGCTCGATCTCGGGCCCGAGGAGCTGAAGCTGAAACGGCGCATGGCCGATTGTCATCGCACCCAGGACGAGACGCTGGCCGGGTTCCGGCTCGACCAGGAACGCTTCCGGTGTGCGCCCGCCTATGATTTCAGCGTCCTGCCGAACGATGCGCACCTCCTCTATGAGCGTCACGGCTGGAACCTCACGGGAGAGCGCTGGCAGGGGCTCGTGCGGAAGGCCAAGGCGGATCTCGGATTGCCGCCATGAGCCTCACGGTACTGAGCGTCAGCTACCCGCTGGCCTGCGTTTCGTTCGATGCGACCGGAGGATCCGAGCAGATCCTCTCGACCCTCGACCGTGCCCTCGTGGCGGCCGGACACCGTTCGATCGTCGTCGCACCCGAGGGATCCCGCGTTGCCGGCGAGTTGGTGCCGATCGCCTGTCGGGAAGGCGTCCTCGACGACGCCGCGAAGAGCGAAGCGCAGGCTCACAACCGGGCCGCGATCACGGCCGTGCTGACCCGGGAGGCCGTGGACCTCGTGCACCTCCATGGCATCGACTTCGACCGCTACCTGCCGGCCCCCGGTCCGCCGGTCCTGGCGACGCTTCACCTGCCCCCGGCTTGGTATGCCCGCGAGGCCCTGCACCCTCGGCGGCCCGACACATGGCTCAACGGCGTCTCGGCGTCGCAGCACGCGGCTTGTCCCGCGTCGCCCTGTCTGTTGCCGTTCGTCGAGAACGGCGTCCCGGTCTCGACGCTCCAGGCGCATCATGCCAAACGTGGCTTCGCGCTCTTCCTCGGACGGATTTGCCCGGAAAAGGGCGTTCACCTGGCCCTTCAGGCGGCGCATCGTGCCGGTGTCCCGCTGCTGGTCGCGGGCGAACTCTACCCCTATGCGGCTCATCGGGATTATTACGAGGCCGAGGTCCGGCCGCTGCTCGATCGTCGGCGCCGCTTCATCGGACCCGTGGGGTTCGCGCGCAAGCGACGGCTGCTCACCGCGGCCCGATGCCTCCTCGTGCCTAGCCTCGCGGAGGAGACCTCGTCGCTGGTGGCCCGCGAGGCCGCGGCCTGTGGCACGGCCGTCATCGCCACGCCCAACGGCGCCTTGCGCGATACGGTGCTGCCGGGCCGGACCGGCTTCCTCGTCGAGACCGCGGACGCCATGGCGAGCGCCATCGCGGAAAGCGGTACCATCAGCTCCGAGGCGTGCCGCGCCGTCGCGCGCGCCCGCTTCGACGAGAGCCGCATGATCGACGGCTATTTCGACCTTTATCGCCGACTCGCTCGGAAGGCCGCGTGAGCGTCGCGTTGCAGACCTCGCTCATCGGCGATGGCGTCGTTCTCGAGGCGCTCGAGGCCGAGTGGTGGGCGCTCTGGGACGCATGCCCCGCCGCGACACCGTTCCGCTCGCCCGCCTGGCTGCTGCCCTGGTGGCGCATCTTCGCGCCCGGTCCGCTCAGAACCGTTGCTGTGCGGCGCGACGGACGTCTGGTGGCCCTGGCGCCGCTGTATCTCGAACGGTCGAGCCGGCGCCTTCTTCCGCTCGGCATCGGCATCAGCGACGATCTCGACATGCTGGCGATCCCCGGCTGCGAGCGGCAAGCCGGCGCCGCCATCCTGGAAGCCCTCGCGGGCGCGTCCGATTGGGACCACGTCTCGCTCGAGGAGCTGACACGAGATGCGACGGCACTGCTCTGGCCGGTGCCGGAGGGGTGGAACGAGACGCTCGCGACCCAGAGCCAATGTCCGGTGCTGGCGTGGCCCGCCGGGAGAGGCGGCATCGAGGGTCTCATTCCGCCCCGCAAGCTGCGCAAGCTCCGCATGGCGCGCAACAGAACCGCCCGTCGCGGCGGCGGCATCGAGATCGCCGACGCGAGGACGGCTCCGGCCTTTCTCGACGCCCTGTTCCGGCTGCATGCCGCGCGCTGGGAGAGCCGCGGCGAGGCGGGTGTGCTGGCTGATCCGCTGGTCCAGGACTATCATCGCGCGGCCCTTCCGAGGCTTGTCGCGCATGGGCTGCTCTACGCGACGCTGGTCCGCATCGAATCGCGGGTGGCCGGCGTCTTCTACGGCGTGAGGCGAGGCGCGACGCTCTACGCCTACCTCGGCGGGTTCGACCCCGATTTCGCGTTCGAGAGCCCCGGGACGGTGCTGATGGGCGACGCGTTGGACAGGATGACGGGGGAGGGCGCCGGGTGCATCGACCTGCTGCGGGGGCAGGAGCCCTACAAACATGAATGGGGTGCCTTCGACCGCCCGAACCTGTGCCGCATCCTGCGCCGGGCCGGCAGCCCGTGAGCCAGGCTTTGGCCGAGGCGCTGGCGGCGCGGCTTCGGCACGCGATGCCGGCCAATGTCGCCTTGATGCAGCTCCTGATGGAGGCCCCGTCCCGGGCTGCGGCCGAGGAAGCTCTGGCGCTGGTCCCGGTGCTCGACCCGGCCTTGGCGACCGCGGCTCAGTCGGTGGCGCGCCTTCTGCTCGCCCATCCCGAGGCCTGGCGAGTGGTCCACGGCGTATCCGACAGCGTCGATCATGCGCCCTCCGGCGAAACGGCGGACGCGGCCCTGGACCATTGGCGGCGGGCCTTCGACCGTCTCGCCGAGACCTCTCCGGAAGCAGGCGTCGCCCTTTACGCACTCGGGGATCCCGGTCTGCTCGACGCCGCGACCGCGGAGGTGATCGACGCGCTGCAGGCCTGGGGACTGGTCGCGCCGAGCCACGACGTGTTCGACCTCGGCTGTGGCATCGGCCGTTTCGCGACCGCCCTGGCCCCGAAAGTTCGTTCCGTCCTCGGCAGCGACCTTTCGGACCGTATGGTGGCCGAGGCGCGGCGGCGGAACCAGCAGCCCAACGTGCGATTCCTGCAGGGCTCCGGTCACGATCTCGCCGGCGTCGCGACGCGAGGCTTCGACCTCGTGCTGGCGGCCGATGTCTTTCCCTATCTGGTCGAGGCCAGCCTCGCGGATCGCCACATCGGCGAGATCGCGCGCATCCTCAGGCCCGGCGGCACCGCCGTGATCCTCAACTACTCCTATCGCGGCGACCCGGAGCGCGACGGCCGCGAACTGGCGGCCGCCGCGACCGCCAGCGGACTGGCGGCGACGGCGCCTGTCCTCTCGGGTCTTCGCCTTTGGGACGCGGCCGTCTATCGGCTCGTGAAGCCCGTCCGCCAGTGGTCCGACCCGAACGGATGATCCATCCGTTTGAACCGGTCGGCCCACCCGCTTAGAGTCGGTGCACAGGTTTTCAGAAGGGCCCGTCCATTTCACCGGCCCTGTCTTGGCCCGAACCATGCTGGGCGGAACGTCGTTCGGGGTGTCGTCAGGCACCCTCGGGCTGCAACAAGAAGGATCCGAAGATGGCGAAGGAAATCCTGTGTGGCTTCGGCGTCGACGTCGATGCGGTGGCGGGTTGGCTCGGGTCCTATGGGGGCGAGGACTCGCCGGACGACATTTCGCGCGGCTTGTTCTCGGGCGAGGTCGGTAGCCCACGCCTCCTCAAGATGTTCGATCGCCTGGGCATCAAGACGAGCTGGTTCATCCCCGGCCATTCGATCGAGACCTTTCCGGAGCAGATGAAGGCGGTCGCGGCGTCGGGCCACGAGATCGGCATCCACGGCTATACGCACGAGAACCCGATCGCCATGACGCGACAGCAGGAGACCGAGGTGCTCGACAAGTCGATCGAGCTCGTCCAGGCGCTCTCCGGCAAGCGGCCGACCGGCTATGTGGCGCCATGGTGGGAGTTCTCGACCGTCACCAATGAACTGCTGCTCGAACGCGGCATCAAATACGACCACTCGCTGATGCACCACGACCATCAGCCCTATTACGTCCGGGTGGGCGATAGCTGGACCAAGATCGACTATGCCAAGAAGCCGTCCGAATGGATGGTGCCGCTGAAGCGCGGCCGCGAGACCGACCTGATCGAGATCCCGGCCAGCTGGTACCTCGACGACCTGCCGCCCATGATGTTCATCAAGAAGGCGCCGAACAGCCACGGCTTCGTCAACCCGCGCGACATCGAGGAGATGTGGCGCGACCAGTTCGACTGGGTCTATCGGGAGTACGACTATGCGGTCTTCCCGATGACCATCCATCCGGACGTCTCGGGACGGCCTCACGTGCTGATGATGCTTGAACGCCTGTATCAGCATATGGCGGCCCACGAAGGCGTCCGCTTCGTCACGCTCGACGAAATGGCGGACGATTTCGCCAGGCGCTCCCCGCGGGCGAAATAGGCGCTGGGCGGCATGTGTGCGCTCTGCGGCATCCTCGGCGGCGCGGAACATTGGGCCGACGCGCATCCGCGCCCGGGCGCGTTCACGCGCAACACCGGGCCGCTCGAACGGCGACGCGAGCGCGCGCGCCGTGTCGATCAGGCCAATCTCCTGCTCCGGCCGCTCGGGCTCGACCTCAGCGATTGGCAGGGCAGCGCCTTTCTGCTCGCGACGAGAACGGGAAAGACCGAGATCGTGGGCGACCTCGCCCATCTTTGGACATCGGCGGAAGGACTTCTCGGCCGCGTCGTCGATCCGCTCGATCCCGCTCTACTCGAGCGGCTCGAGGCGCGCAGTTGAGCGCAATGCCGGATTTCACGCCGGTGTTCCTGCTGACGGGGTTCCTCGGATCCGGCAAGACGACCCTGCTGGCGCGACTGCTGCGTGACCCGGCCCTGGCCGACAGTGCCGTACTGATCAACGAGTTCGGCGAGGTCGGGCTCGACCATCTGCTGGTCGAGGCGATCGACGAGACCATGGTGCTGCTCGGCTCGGGCTGCCTCTGCTGCACGATCCGCGGGGAACTCGCGTCCGCCATCCGGGACCTGCACGCAAAGCGGGAGCGCGGGCTCGTGCCGCCGTTCAAGCGTCTGGTGATCGAGACGACGGGTCTCGCCGATCCCACGCCGGCGCTCTCCACCATCACGGCCGATCCGGTGCTGCGGCATCATTTCCGGATCGGCGGGGTGATCGCCACGATCGATGCCGTCAACGGCCTCGAGCAATTGAGCCACCAGCCCGAGAGCGTGAAGCAGGCCGCGGTCGCCGACCGGCTGGTCCTGACCAAGACGGACCTCTGCGGCGCCGAGTCGATCGTCGATCTCGTCGCGGCGTTGCGGGATTTGAACCCCGACGCGCCGATCCTGCGAGCAACAGACGAGGGCTTCGATCCTGCGGAATTGCTGGGCGAACGGCCGCTCGTCGCCGCCGTGACGAGCGGCATGCGATGTATCGCGGTCGGCCGCGACGGGGATGACGTCGCGCCCGACCACCATCGGACGGGGGCCGGGGAGGCGGCGTCCTTCTCACTCGTGGTCGACCAGCCGCTGGACTGGACAGCCTTCGGGCTCTGGTTGACGCTGCTGCTCAACCGGCACGGCGATCGGATTCTCCGGGTCAAAGGATTGCTCGACCTCGTCGGAAACGACGCGCCCGTAGCGATCCACGGCGTTCAGCGGCTCGTTCAGGTGCCGACCCACCTTCCGGCCTGGCCGACGGCGGACCGCCGGTCTCGCCTGGTCTTCATCACGCGGGGACTCGACCCCGGGCTGATCGCCCGCTCGATGCGGGCTTTCGGGGTGCTGGGTGGAGCATGACGAAGCGGCGACGATTCATTCAGGTCGCACGACCTCGATGAGGGTCGACGATGCCCTCTGCTTCTGAAGCTGGCTGACACGAGTTAGAGCTCTACGCATGCCAGCGCGGCTCGACGTCGAGCCTCGACATCCGGTCCCTCGCCCGCGCAGCGATGCCCATTGCGAGGCGGCTGTCGCGGCTATGCGGCCGGCGGCGTCGGCGCACGCGAAGGGGG
>CAXUOD010000005.1:0-15430 GCA_964252585.1 uncultured Lichenihabitans sp.
GGCTGGGGCCAGGCGCGGACCGGTGGTCCCCGGCCCGGCCCGGGCTTTCGGCAGCTGCGATCAGCGGTGAACCGCCATCTTCTTGTTCGGGATGCCCTCCATCGGGCTCTCGTCCGTCCCCACCGTGTCGCGCGTCATAGCTTCGACCATCTCGCGCGTCGCTTCCGGGTCGGCGATCCATTTGGCGTAGAAATCGTAGGGACAGGCCGCGACGCCCTTGTCGCCGTCGCCCGAATTGATCATCCCGGTATAGCCGCGGTGCACGAGCTTGAAGAGGTGGTTTTCGGATTGGCCGTGTTTGCGAGCATCGCGGATCAAGAATTTCGAGAGCTGCGCATATTGGATGCCCATCTCCTCCGGGCCGGTCTCGCCGAGCGTCCGGCCATCGAAGCCGATCAATGCCGAATGACCGAAATAGGTGTAGACGCCGTCGAAGCCCGAAGCATTGGCCACCGCGACATAGCAATTGTTGGCCCAGGCCATGGCTTTCGACATGGTGATCTGCTGCTCCTTGGCCGGATACATGTAGCCCTGGCAACGGATGATCAGCTCGGCGCCCTTCATGGCGCAATCGCGCCAGATCTCCGGATAGTTGCCGTCATCGCAGATGATGAGGCTCATCTTCATGCCCTTCGGACCTTCGGACACATAGGTGCAGTCGCCCGGATACCAGCCTTCGATCGGCACCCACGGCATGATCTTGCGGTACTTCTGCACGATCTCGCCCTGGTCGTTCATCAGGATCAGGGTATTGTAGGGCGCCTTGTGGGGATGCTCTTCGTGCTGCTCGCCAGTGAGCGAAAAGACGCCCCACACCTTGGCCTTGCGGCAGGCCTCGGCGAAGATCTCGGTCTCGTCGCCCGGAATGGTCGACGCCGTCGCGTACATCTCCTTCGAGTCGTACATGATGCCGTGCGTCGAATATTCGGGGAAGATCACCAGGTCCATCCCGGGCAGGCCGGATTTCATGCCGATCACCATGTCGGCGATCTTCTTGGCATTGGCGATCACCTCGGCCTTCGTGTGGAGCCGCGGCATCTTATAGCTGACGACGGCGACGCCGACCGTGTCGTTGCTGGACGAAATATCACCATGTAACATGTGTTGCTTCCTTGTTGCTGTCGGACGGGCGATGGGTCCGGTCGTTCGGTCATGTCGCGTGAGACCGGAAGATCACACGGCAAGGTGGCGGTGAATGAGATCGTCGCTGAGCGCGCTGCCCGGGCCAGACGCGGCGACCCGGCCCTTTTCCATGATGACGAAAGCGTGAGCGGCTCGGCGGGCGAAGGGGATGTTCTGTTCGACCAGGACGATGGTCAGTCCTTCCTCGCGGTTGAGCCTCAGGATGATGGCCTCGATCTCGGCCACGATATTGGGCTGGATACCCTCGGTCGGCTCGTCGAGCAGAAGCATCTTGGGCTGAGCCGCGAGCGCCCGGGCGATGGCGAGTTGTTGCTGCTGGCCGCCCGACAAGAGGCCGCCCGGCCGCCCGAGATTGGCCATGAGGTAGGGAAACAGCACCGGCACGAGATCCGGGATCGCCTGCTTGCCGTCCGGCCGCGCGAAGGCGCCCATCAGAATGTTCTCCCGCACGGTGAAGTCCGGGATGATCTGCCGGCCCTGCGGCACATAGGCGATGCCGGCCCTGGCCCGGAGATGGGTCGGCGCCGCGCCGATCTCGCGGCCGCCGAGGTCGATGCGGCCCGTCGCCTTGTCGGTGAGGCCCATCAGGGTCTTCAGCAGCGTGGTCTTGCCGGTGCCGTTGCGACCGAGCACCGTCAGGATCTGCTTGTCCTCCACCCCCATCGAGACGTCGTGCAGGATGTGGCTGCGGTCGTAGAAGCTGTTGACGTCCGACAGGGTGAGCATCAGTGGATGCCTCCCGCGCCGAGGTAGGCTTCCTTGACCTTAGGATCGTTCTCGATCGTGGCGATGTCGCCCTCGGCGATGATCTCGCCGAGATGCAGCACCGTGATGCGCTCCGCGATCTCGCGCACGAAGGCCATGTCGTGCTCGACCACGATCAGCGTGTGGCGACCCTTGAGGTCGTTGATGATCCGCGCCGTCTTCTGCGTCTCGCCCGCTGTCATGCCGGCGGTGGGTTCATCGAGCAGCAGCACCTTGGGGTTCTGCACGATCAGGAGCCCAAGTTCGAGCCACTGCGTCTGGCCGTGCGACAGGTTCGCGGCCGTCTCGTCCTCGACGTCGCGCAGGGCCATGAGGTCGAGCACCTCTTCCACACGATCGCGGCTCGCTTTGGGGAAACCGAAGCGGAGATTTGCGAAGACGCCGCGGCTCGGACAGCTCGCCACCTCGAGATTGCGACGGACCGACAGTTCCTTGAACACGCTCGGAATCTGGAACTTCCGCCCGAGCCCGGCCCTGGCGATGACGTGTTCGTTGCGATTGGTGATTTCCTGGTCGAACAGGAACACGCGGCCTTCCGTGCTGGGCGTCCGCCCCGAGATCAAGTCCATCAAGGTCGTCTTGCCGGCGCCGTTGGCGCCGAGCAGTACCCGCAACTCTCCGTCCTCCACGGTCGTCGAGACGGAGGATACGGCCTTGAACCCGGAAAACTCGACCCCGAGCCCATCGAGCGTGAGTGCCGTGCCCATCACAGGTTCCCCTTTCCGGTGACCTGGAGGGTCTCGCGCGACGCGTCGGCCCGGCCGTGCCGGGCCGCCCTGGCCGAGCGGCCCAGCAGGTTATCGAGCGCGTCGTTGGCGAGGCCCGCGAGCCCGCGGGGCAGGAACAGCACCACGACGATGAAGATGACGCCGATGATGGCGCGCCAGGATTCGACGAGCGCCTGGGTCTCGCTCATGCCGGCTTCGATCATGTTGATCAGAATGGCGCCGATACAGGCGCCGAGGATCGAGTTGCGGCCACCGACCGCGGCCCACACCACCATGGTGATCGAGAAGGAGAGGTCCATGAAGGTCGGCGACGCGAACTCAGCCACGTTGACGTAGAGGAGCCCTGCCAATCCCGCGATGGCGGCCGAGACCGCGAAGAAGAAGATCTGAAAGTTCGGGACGTCGAAACCGAGGTAGCGCGCCCGGTTGGCATCGTCGCGCACCGCCTGCAGCACGAGGCCCGCCCGCGTCTCGACGAGCAGGCGCGTGCCGATCAAGGTCAGGGCAAGGGCGAGCGCCACGACGTAGTAGGTGGCCTTGCTATAGGAATCGAACTGAAAGTCGCCGATCGCGAAATTGCCGAGGTCCGTCAGGCCGTTGAAACCATTGGTGAGCGGCTGTCCGTCGATCACAAGGAGGCGGACCAGCAGCACGAGCGCCAAGGTGATGATCGAGATGAAGACGCCCGCGATACGCTTGCGGAACACGATCCCGCCGACCAGTGCCGCCAGCACGGTCGGGACGACGATCGCCATGGCGAAGCCGAACCATTGCGATTGGAAGGGTGTCCAGAGAAACGACGTTTTGGTAATGCAGCAAAGGTCCGATTTGGCACCCGGCTCCGCATTCCAGAACATGAAGTCGGGAATGGGTGTGTCCGAGCCCTGCTGCATGCTCGTATTGCTGGCGAGCTTCAGCGACATCGCCATCATGTAGGCGCCCAAGCCGAAGAAGAGGCCTTGGCCGAGATTGAGGATCCCGGCGTAACCCCAAGAAAGACAGATCGCGACACCGAGCATCCCGAAGACGAGATATTTGGCGATGCGATTGATCCAGAACTCACCCATGAAGAGGGGGAGGACGAGGATCAGGGCGATGAAGGCCGCGTAGGCAGCGATCTCGATGGTTCGCTTCGTCCGCATGGCTCACCGCCCCTTGAAGGAGAACAAGCCCTTGGGCTTGAAGACGATGATCAGGATGACGACGCCGAACACGACCGCCCGGGCCAGGATGTCGTTGGTGCCGGCCGCGACGAAACCGTTGATCTGGCCGAGCAGCCCCGAAGCCGCCAGCGTGCCGAAGAGGCTGCCGATCCCGCCGACCACGACCACGAGGAAGCCGTCGACGACGAGTGGCGTGCCCATGTCGGGGAACACCGTCTTGAAGCCCGACAACATGACGCCCGCTACCCCGGCCAGGCCGGAGCCATAGGCGAACGTGAGGGCATTGACCCGCTCGACGTCGATCCCGCAGGCCGCCGCCATCTTCGGGTTGCGCATGATGGCGCGCACCTGGGTGCCGATGGGCAGCCGGTACATGATGAACCAAGTCAGCGCCGTGAGCAGCAGCGCGATGACGATGATGATGGCGCGGTTCACATTGACGTCGACGCCGAAGACCGCGATCGACCCCGTCATCCACGCGGGCACGTCCACCTTCTGGAGCCCGGAACCGAGCCCCTCGATATGCCGGCCGAAGAACGAGGCGCCGAACTCGAGCCGCACGGCCTGTTGGAGCAGGATCGCCACGCCCCAGGTGGCGAGCAGCGTGTCGAGCAGGCGCCCGTAGAGGTGCCGGACGATCAGCTTCTCGATCGCGAGGCCGATCAGGGCCGTCACCGCGAAGGCGATCGGGATGGAGCCCAGGAATCCCACATGCAGCCAGATGCCGCTCATCACGGTCGTGTAGGCGCCCACCATCACGAGATCGCCGTGGGCCATGTTGATGACCCCCATGGCGCCGTAGGTGATGGCGAGTCCGAGCGCGATCAAAAGGAGGATGGAGCCGAGGCTGAGACCAATGAGGATGATTTCGATCATCGTGCCGATGCTCGAGAGAGGGAGGGCCGCTGCGGGCCGGGCCGCGGCGGTCGAGGCGAGGCTCAGATCTTGAGCTTGCGGGGATCGACACCCTTCGGGGTGCAGAAGAGGTTCTGTTCGGTCTCGCCGTAGGCCGAGTAAGGGAGCGGGAAGATGGGGGCCGGATAGGCGTCGACGATCTTGCCCTGGCCGTCGGCCTGCCACTCGGCGATGCGGGGCGTAAGCCAGGTATGCAAGTTCTCGGGCTCGATCTTCACCATGCCGCCCGGCGAGTCGTAGGTCTGGCCGCGGACGGCTTCGCGCACCGCGTTGGGACTCGTGTCCTTGGCTTTCTCGACGGCCTGCTTCCACAGGAAAACCTGCATATAGGCCGAACAGAGCGCGTGATGGGTGACGGCCTTCGGGTCTTTGACGTAGGCCCGATAGCGTTCGATGAAAGACGTATTCTCGGGCGTGTCGATCGCTTGGAAATAAGGGAAGGACGTGTAGCTCCCGACCGCATATTCGGCACCCATGGCGGCGATTTCGATCTCGGACGTCACAGTGGCGCAGATCGGCAGCTTGTCGTGGGTGAGGCCCTGGTTCTTGTACTCCCGGTAGAAGGAGATCACCGAGTCGCCCACGACGTTCGACAGTACCACGTCGCAGCCCGAGCCTTTGATCTTGTTGACCATCGAGCCCCATTCGGAGTGGCCGAGTTCGAGATATTCGTCGGCCACGTATTTACCGCCGTTCTTCTCGATCAGGATCTTGCAGACTTTGGCCATTTCGCGCGGGTAGATGTAATCCGAACCGACGATGAAAAAGGTTTTCTTACCCAGAGTCTTCATGATCCAGGGAATGAAGTTCGACAGCTGCTGGTTGGGGACGGCGCCCGTGTAGACGACGTTCTTCGAGCACTCGTAGCCTTCGTAATAGGTCGGGTAGAAATACATGGCGTTGCGCTTCTCGAAAACGGGAAGCACGGCTTTGCGGCTAGCCGACGTGTAGGAGCCGAAGACGGTCGGAAGCTTATCTTCGATGACGAGCTTCGAGGCCTTCTCGTTGTAGGTCTTGGGGTCGGAGGCGCCGTCCTCCTCGACGGCGCGGACCTGCTTGCCCATGACGCCACCCGAGGCATTGATCTCGGAGATCGCCATCAAGGTGGCGTCGTGCAACGATTTCTCGATGATCGACAAGCCACCTGTCAGCGAGAAGAGCACGCCGACATCGATCGTGTCGGCCGCCAAAGCGACCCGCGTCAGGAGGGACGTGCCGGACAACGCGGCGGCGCTCCCGACGCCGGCCTGCAGGAAGGAGCGGCGGTTCAACTGCATGGTCGAGATCTCCGAAGAAGGTGGGGTTGGAATGCGCTGGTCGTTGACGAAGCGCCGACGCGCACAGGTCCGCATCAACCGTCCGGGCAATGGACGGCTCGAGAATGACCGAGCGGCCTACAAAACGAGGATGCCGAAGCAATCAACGCCGCGGCAAACACAAAAAGGCCCGACGGATCCTTGCGGGATCCTTCGGGCTCCATCGCCACACCGAGTCAACATCATTGTTGCTCGGCAATATCGGTCGACGCTGCGTCATTGCCATGCGTTGACCGATGGGCGGGAGTTAAGTTGCTCGGGATTTCGTTGTCAAGAGCTCGTTTGCATTGATGATCGCGGTCGCCATCTCTTCCAACGACAGGCGTTTTGCCATAGCTTGGCGCCGTATTGTGCTGTGTGCCTCGTCTTCGCTCAAATTTTGGCTCTGCATGAGGATCGCTTTGGCACGCTGCAGCTTCTGTATGCCGGAAAGCTTAGACTCGAGCTTGCGCATTTTTCTTTGCACGGACTGTCGCTCGAGCCATAACGTACGGGCAAGGATCACGGTGGTGAGCAGGCCAAAAGGCCGAATGGGCTTTTCGGTGACCGCCAGGGCCCCGGATTCGAGAACGATCTGCAGTGTCGTCGGGTTTTCGTAATCGACGATGGCGATCAGGGCCGGGGATTGGTCGCCCATCGCCCGGACCAGTCGCCGGATCGACTCGCGATGATCGTAATCGATCGCGATCATCAGCACATCGGCATTAGGAGTCGGGCTGTCCGGAACCGGCCAGTTCGCCTCGACCGTGCAGCCGATGCGGCGTAGGTGCTCGACGAGGCTCTTGCCCTGGTCGTCGGGCGGGTGGACCACCTGGACCCGGAGGTCCCGGAGGTCGCGCAAGACGCTGGTCGACATGGTCCCGGTCACCCGCGTTCAGTGATGACCCGAATGGACGAAATCTGCAGACCAGTCGTCGAGGCTCTGGACGACGCTGTAGGGATCGGGCTTGACCCGCATCCCCGGGTTCCAGACGATCTGAAAGCGACCGGCCGAATCGAGGCGCGCGACGCGGGGCCACAGATAGGTGTGGTTGTTTTCCGCGTCGATCCTCACGCGGCCCTGCGGCGCGTCGAACTCGGCCTCCCGGAGTTCTAGGATGAGCCGTTCGGGGTCGTCGGTCCCGGCCCGGCCGAGCGCGCGAGCCGCGAGATGCACCTGCGAATAAGCCGCCTCCGCACAGGCCGTGACGGGCGCGTCGGCCCCGAACCGGGTCTTGAAGGCTTTGACGAAGCGCGTCGCGGCCGGTGTTCCCAAGGTCTCGAAGAAGGGAGCCGCCGTGATGTGGCCCTCGGCGACACCGGGCGGCATTTCGGCGACTTCTGCCTCGCTGGTCGTGAGGCTGGCGATCGGCATGACGCTGGGGTCGAACCCGGCCTCGCGGTAGGCACGATAGAACGTCGAGGTCGCCTGTCCCACCACGGTCGAGAAGATCACGTCGGGCTTCAGCTTCTCGATGAGCTGGATCGACTTGCGGAAGTCCTCGGCATCGGCGTCGAGCGAGACATAGATTTCGTCGAGGATCTTGCCGCGCGACTGAGTGACGAGATCGGTAATGATCCGGTTGGATTCATACGGGAAACTGTAGTTCGATCCCACCATGAGAAACCGATTGCCGTACACTTCGAGCAGGTAGCGCGCCAGCTGCAGCGAGTTCTGGTTGGGGCAAGCCCCGGTATAGATGCAGTTTGGAGAGTATTCGAAGCCTTCGTAGAGGGTCGGGTAGAATAGCAAGCCGCGCAGCGCTTCGACGACCGGGATCGCCATCTTGCGACTGCTGGACATATAGCAGCCGAAGATAAGCCTCACGCGGTCCTGGGTCAGCAACCGCTCCGCGAGGCGACGATGCTGCACCGGGGTCGAGGCGGGATCGTAGATGACGGGTTCGATGGCGCGCCCGAGAATGCCGCCGGTGGCATTCACCTCCTCGATGGCCAGCAACGTAGCATTGAGCTGCGAGCGCTCGATCGCCGCCGTCACGCCGGTTTGAGACAAAAGGACGCCCACGCGCCAGGGCTCTGAAGATGTCACGCGTGTCCTCCTGCCGGCCTACGGACGTGTTGCATGCGGGTGAGCGCAACGTGGCCGCCGCCGCATCCTTCCGCTTTGGACCCGACGCCTGTCAATCGGCTCCGGCACGTCAGATGTGCGATGCCGATGTGCCGACCTGAGGCTTGACCTCACGCCCTTGCTTCTGCGCGTGACACGCGAAAGATGTGGGGTCGAAGGACGGGCGGCGCTCGACACCTTCGCCGGTGAGCGCGGCCTCCGGATCGCGGCGCGCTACGTCGAGAATGAGAGCGGTGCCACCCTGCAGCGCCCCGCGTTGTTCCGGCTCTCAGCTGACAGCCAACCGGGCGACGTGCTCCTGACCGAGCAGGTGGACCGCCTGGCGCGCCTCATCGCGGACGACGGGCAGACGCTCCGTACCGAGATCGACTCCAAGCAGGTCCGGATCGTCGCCCTCGACCTGCCGACGTCATGGAACCTCGCCAGGAGCGATGACGAGTTTACCGGCCGTATGCTGGCGGCCGTCAACGGCATGCTGCTCGACATGCTGGCCGCGATCGCTCGCAAGGACTACGTCGACCGTCGGCGGCGACAGGCCGAGGGGACCGCCAAAGCGAAAGCGGCCGGCCGTTACAGGGGCCGCCCGGAGGATTGGCAGCGTAACGACGGGATCGCCGCCATGCTCCGAGCAGGCTCGCCCTGGCAGCAGATCGAGGGCGCGTTCGGGTGCAGCCGCTCCACCATCGCGAAGGTGAAGAAGCGCTGGCTGACCCAGCCACGGCCGGGATCTGAGAACGCAACGACCAAGGCGGAGCGCCCGAACGAGAGGGCGTTCAACGCCGTTGTTCAGCACTTTCAAAGTTCATTTAAGCGCGGGCAAGGAGTTTCCGCTCACATCGTTCCTTTAGGAGGGAGCTTGTGAAGCCGACATGGGCAGTGCTGCCCATTGCCGCACCATATTGACCGAAGCGGAGCGCGCGTCACCTAAGGTTGTGCTGTGAGAAGGGTCGCCGATCTTGACGTGTATCGAATTAATGGATTTACCGGGAACTCAGGTTACATTCACTCCCGACTACATGACAGCGATACTGAGTTTATCAAACGGGTCAGAACACCGTTTTACGTCGAACGTGCTCGAAGATCTGCTCGTCGGAGGTTTCATACAACACACAGTCGGAGGCTTGGTGATCACTGTCAAAGGCCGCGCCCAGGCCGTACGTGAGCGAGAGCAAAGCGTGTAGCAAGGCGGAACGCGCTTCCGATTCACGTCGTCGACGTGTGCAGTATCGTGCTGCCCCGGGTGGTTTTGTGGTCGATCCTCAAAGAAGAGCAGCTCAAAGCGGCGAGCTATGCCCAGGGCGCAAATTTAATCTGTGTTAAACGCAGCGGCATGTAAGAAGCCATAGCTGAGAAAAAAAGACCGACCCCAAGGCCGGCCCAAGTCCAAGGAGGAAACGCCCATTTAAGAGCCGCACTCAAAGAGCTTACCGGTAAAAGCACCGCTGCACTGCAAAAATTGCAAGCTCCTGCGGAGGCTTTTTTGCGTTGTGTGGCAGATCTGACGCAGGGTGGAACTACACGGGTCGCTTATTCGACTGGGTCGTCGGTTAACTCGGATCTCCCTGCAAGCTGATTTCATTCAGCTTCGTATTCATTGACGTACCGAACTCTAGCTTGAGCATCTGCTTTGAGTCCGCGCTCGTGGCACCAAGCAACCACTGCATCGGGTTTGATCACAGTACGAACCATTTCACGCCCTATAACCTTCATTTCCTGCTCTGCGGCCTCTGTATGCTTTTCCCACTCGTCGTACGTCGAGGGAAGTTTATGATCATCCTCCATGACCTCAAGAACTCGGGGATAGTCCGCGCGGTCGAACCACGCAATCTTCACTTTATTCGTTTCCATGACATGTCCATCCATTGAATCAAACACGAACAGCCTCGTCCAGCTCACAGGTGAGCAAAACGAGGGCGTAGTTGCCGGATTTGGGAAACGGCGCTGATGCCGTGGATGAAAGGCTATCTGAGCGGAACTGAGACTGTCAATCAACAGTGAGGCAGTCCATTGCGCTCTCTGGTTTCTGGTCTCGATTTTGCGACCCCGAGGACAGGATCTTCACTGTGGTGTAGCCCTGCAAGGCGCTGAGCAGGACGCGGGGGCTCGACAACCCGCCCGCGAGAAGGTTGAGGCCCGCGGTATTGAGGCTCGAGACCTGCAGGATCACGCCCGACCTCGGCCGCATGGTTTCGGATGTCACCAAGGTGCGACAGATCCTGCTCAACCTCCTGAGCAATGCGGCCAAGTTCACCGAGGGCGGCGTCATCACTTTGTCTGTGGACCGTGAGCCTGCGGACGACGGCGAACGTGTCGTGTTCAAGGTCGACGACACGGCCAAATACATGGAACAGGCCCAGTCTGCTGCAGATTGAGCGAAGCCGGCCTTAGCTTGCTTGGCCCCTAAGGTGGGTTGATGACGGCCGCCTGTCGTCGTTGATCTTACCACAGCACACAGACAGAAGCTTCAACTTGGATCCGCGGTCGCGTCCGCTCGGGCCGCGAGCGGAAGGCGGACATAGCGTTGTATGTCGACGAAGCGCCGGCCGGGCGTTAGCTCATCGCACGGGTCAGGACAGCATCTGCTCGAGCAGTGAGGCCGCGTCGCCGATGTCGGCCTGGACGGCAAGCGCCGCGTCGCCGCGGCTCCGCGCCGTCAAGGCCGTGACCATCGACCTGTGGTGACGGTTGGAGACGACGAAGTTTCCCCGTTCCTGAAGCAGATTGAAGTAAGGGCTGATCTGCAGCCAAAGGTTCTCGATGATCCCCAGCATCGATTCCGACCCGCTGGCTTGATAGAGCGCGAAGTGGAACTCGCGGTTGGCCCGCAGGTACACCTTGCGGGCCTGTTGGTCGGGCTTGATATCGTCCATCCCGGCAACGAGAGCCTTGAGCCGGTCGAGGAGCACCTCGTCGACGTTGGGCACGGCCCACGAGACGGTTAGCGCTTCGATTGCGAGGCGGGTCCGCGTGAGGTCGGCCAGGCGTTCCCGGGTCAGCGGGGGGATGCCGAGGCTGCGGCCGGCCACCACCGTCAGGGCCCGCTCGGCCGTCAGGCGCAGGATCGCCTCGCGGACCGGCATCGCGCTGACGCCGAACGCGTCCGCCAACCACTGGATCGTGATCGACTGGCCGGGGGCAAGTTCCCCGTTCAAGATCAGTTCCTTGGCCTGGCGATAGACGTCCTGCTGCATGGTCCCGCGCTGGACGCGGACCACCGGCGGGGGCGCTTGCGGACGGGATCTGACCTCGCTCATGCCTTCCGATCCCACCACCTTGCACCCGACATTCCTAGCCCACTTCTCGCTCGCTCGGAAAGCCATGAGAGAGTTGCGCCTCAAGATCATTGATATATGATCAAAAGGGTCGTGAGAAGCCGCCCCGCCAGAGGTGCGCCGCGACGTCGGCTTCGACGCCTACTCGGGAGAAACGAACATGAGGATGAGGCAACGGATATTCGCCGCGCTCAGCACCGGCGTGCTGGCGGCGGGCCTGCTGAGCAGCCAGGGCGCCTACGCCATGGACAAGTACAAGATCTACCTGTCGATGAGCTACATCGGCAACGACTGGCAGGGCGAGGCCGCCAACATGGTCAAGGCCATGGCCGCCAGCAAGGACATGGCCGACAAGGTCGACCTTCAGGTCCAGGTGTCCGGCCCTAACGCGCAGCGGCAGATCCAGCAGATCAACGCGATGGTCCAGGCCGGCGCCAAGGCGATCGTCGTCTACCCGATCTCGCCGACGGCGCTGAATGGGGCGGTCAAGAACGCCTGCGACAAGGGGGTCGTGGTGATCGCCTACGATGGTGAGATCTCCGAGCCCTGCGCCTACAACGTCACCATCGATCAGTTGGAGGCAGGCCGCGTAACGGCCGAATGGCTGGCCAAGAAGCTCAACGGCAAGGGCAACATCGTGGCGATCACGGGCGTGCCGGGCACCTCAGTCGACACGTTGCGCACCAAGGCCGCCAAGGAGGTCTTCGCCCAATATCCCGACATCAAGATCATCAACGAGGCGGTCGGCATGTGGAGCCAGGCCGTGGCCCGCACGGAACTCTCCAAGATCCTCGCGACCCGCAAGTGGGACGACGTCGACGGTTTGTGGATGCAGGTCGGCTGCTACACGGCCAACACGATGGAGCTCGAGGCGGGGATCGCGCGCGACAAGCTGAAGCCCTGCGCGGGCGAAGGCTCGAACGGCGGCCGCATCCAGATGCTCCCCGTAGGCACCGAGGGCGAAGGCGCCAACGGCACCTACGTGCCGTTGGGCGCGCCGCGCATCTCCTATGCCTCGCCGCCCTATTCCGGCGGGCTCGCCCTGAAGCTCGCCGTCCAGAAGCTCGACGGCAAGGATATCCCCCGCCACACGACCCTGCCGCTGCCGCTCGTCACCAACGAGACGATCAAGCTGTGCCAGGAGGGAACCTGGGCCGAGATGCAGGCGGGCTGCAACGCCTTCAAGCCATCGCTCGTGTCTAACCCGGGCTGGTTCGCCTCGATCTACTCGGCCGACACCCCTGAGATCGGCCTATCGGCAGCCCTGGTCGGCCAGCCGGAGATGTGACGGCCGAGTGAGGGGCGGCCCGACTGGCCGCCTGCCTTCCCGCGCGTCCACCAATCCCCGGCGCCAAGACACCCGGACCTTAAGATCGGAGCCCAATGCCGTGACCCTCGCCGCGCCGGAGCAGTGGTCGGACGCGCCCACCCCGGCGCTTCCCCCGATCGCGGTCGCCGCCCGCAGCATCCGCAAGGTGTTCGGGGCGACGATCGCGGTGAACGACGTTTCGTTCGACATCCATGCCGGGGAGACGCATGCCCTGTTGGGCGAGAACGGCGCCGGCAAGTCGACGCTGGTCAAGCTGCTGTCGGGCCTGATCCTACCCACGACGGGCGGCTTCCGCGTGTTCGGCGCGGCGGCGGTGCTCGACGCGCCGCGCGCCGCCCACGCACACGGCATCCAGACGGCGTTCCAGGAACTCACCATGGTGCGGGACCTGACGGTGCTCGACAACATGCTGCTGCCTTACCCGCCGACGCGATTCGGCCAGATCAGGCGGGCGCAGGCGCGGCGAACGGTGGGCGAACACCTCGTCGCCATCGGCCTGTCGGCCATCGACCTCGACGCCGACCTGCGCGACCTCGACCTGAACGAGCGCCAGAAGATCGAGATCGCGCGGGCGCTGTTCCGGCGGCCGAAGATCCTCCTCCTCGACGAGCCGACCTCGACCCTGTCCGGCCGCGACATCGACTGGCTTGGCGGGTTGATCGAGGGCCTCAAGCGCGACGGCGTCACCGTCGTCTTCATCTCGCACCGCATGCGCGAGGTGCGAGCCTTCTGCGACCGGGTGACGGTGCTGCGCAATGGTCGGCACATCGCCACCGAGCGGCTCGCCGACGTCGCCGACGAGGACTTGATCACGATGATCGCCGGGAAGGGGCTCGGCCAGTCCTTCCCCCCGAAGCTGCCCGTCCCGTCCGTTGCGGGCGAGCCGGTGCTGGCCGCCGCCGGCCTGTCGACCGACAAGCGGCTGCACGACGTCTCCTTCGAACTCCGCGCCGGGGAGATCCTCGGCATCGCCGGTCTGCAGGGCATGGGCCAGCTCGAACTCTTCTCGGCGCTGTTCGGCATGGCGATGAGCCGTGGCGACATCAGGGTCGACGGCAGGCCCGTGACCTTCACCTCGCCCCGCGACGCCGTCGACGCCCGCATCGGCATCAGCCTCGTGCCCGAAGACCGAAAGACCGAAGCCCTGTTCCTGAAGCTCGACGGCCAGCGCAACGTGGCGCTGCCGGTAGTGCAGCGCTACGCGCGCTGGGGCTTGATCGACGAGGCCGCCGAGGAGACCGACGTCGCCCGCGTTCTCGGGCGCCTCAACGTGCAGATGCGGGCGCTGTGGACGCCCGTGAAAGCCTTTTCGGGCGGCAACCAACAGAAGATCGCCATCGCCAAGTGGCTGTTTGCAGAAAGCCGCATCCTGCTGTTGTTCGACCCCACGCGCGGCATCGACGTCGGCACCAAGCACGAGATCTATGCCCTCATCCGGGAATACGCGGCGGCCGGCGGCGCGGTGCTGTTCCACTCGACCGAGATCGCAGAGCTCGATCATCTCGCCCATCGGGTGCTCGTCCTCTACCAGGGCCGCGTCGCCGCCGACCTCACGGGGGCCGCCATCTCCGAAGACGCCATGCTGCGGGCCACGCTCGGCAGCGGCCCCAAGGTCTTGGAGCTGCAATGAGCGCGACACTGGCCGATCCGCGCGACGGCGTGTCCCGTCCTCGCGCCTCGCGCCCGCGCATATCGCGCCATCGCGGAGCCCTCATCGCCCTGGCGGCGCTGCTGATCTGCCTCGCGTTGATCCGCCTCGTCAGCGGCTCGCTGGGCTACTACGAGTTCTCCAGCATGGCCACGGGCGGCGCGACGCTTGCCATCGCGGCGGTCGGGCAGACCATCGTGGTGCTCTCGGGCGGCTTCGACCTGTCCGCCGCCGCCGTCATCTCGCTCGTCAACGTTTCGCTCGCGAGCCACATGCAGGACGATCCCCTCAGCATAGCCCTGTGGGGTTTCGGGGGCATCGCCATCGGCGCGGCGGCCGGCGCCTTCAACGGCTTCTTCATCGCGGTGCTGCGGCTGCAGCCGATCGTCGTGACGCTCGCCACCATGTTCATCCTGCAAGGCGCTACCCTGCTGGTGATGGACAAGCCCGGCGGGCAGATCCCGGCGGGGTTCGGCCAGCTCTTCGTCTCGGACGTCGTGCCCGGCGTGCTGCCGACCCCGGTGCTGTTGCTCGCGGCCCTCGTCGCCGCCTGGCTGCTGCTCAGGAACACGGTCTTCGGCAAGGCGATCTACGCCATCGGCTCGGATCGCGAGGCTGCGCGTGCCGCGGGCCTCGACGTCCGACGGGCGGAGTTCTTCGTCTACGTGCTGTCAGGCGCGCTCTACGGGCTCGCCGGCCTGTTCGTCAGCGCCCAGACGGGGTCCGGCGACCCGCTGGTCGGCGGCCCCATGCTGCTGCAGATGTTCGCCTCCATCGTCGTGGGCGGAACGCTGCTCGGCGGCGGCCGCGGCGGCCCGGTGGGCACGATCTTCGGCGCCTACGTGCTGATGATGGTGGTCAACATCCTGCTCGTGATGAACGTGCCGGCCTTCTACTCCTCGGTCGTGGAGGGCACGATCCTGCTCGTGGCGGTACTCGGCGCCTCGCTCAACCACGCCTCGGTGCTGGCCACGACCCTGCGCACGATCGCCCGTCGCTTCTCCGCGCGCCGCCAGGGCCGCTTGCCGCGCCAGCTCGCGCTCGCCGAACGGCGACTGGCGCTGCCGGCCCCAGCGCCCGTT